>JADHTX010000091.1 GCA_016784875.1 Methylobacter sp. | reverse complement strand
AAATGATAGCGAGTTGATTTTTGTCGATAGCAAGGCGCTGAAACAGGCGCATAGCAAGCTATGAAACTGTTTCAGCAACGCGGCTATCGGCATAAAATCAGCCGCTAGGAATCCGCAATCGTGGCCGGGCGAAGTATATGACCAAACCAGCTTAAACCTGCCTGCTAAGATACTTTCCTGGATGTAGAGCTTCGCCTGCGTCTCCAAAAAAACATTAACATGCTCCTGATCATCGTAAGGCCGGTTAAAGCAACAGTTGTCTAAATATATCAACATAATAAGTTGCCTGTTAGTCTCGTAAGGTACGCTGTACGCACCTTACGGCATTCATGGTACGCATAGCGTACCCTGCGCTCCATTATTCAAGCAGCCAGCTCATCCTTTAATTCAGGATGATCGTGCATCAGTTTTAACAAACATATTACGCCGCCCGGCGGATTAAACCGGCCTTGCTCCCAGTCGCGCAATGTCGCCACAGGGGTTTTAATCAAATCAGCAAAGGCTTGTTGCGATAAGCCGGTTTGCTGCCGAACCGAACGCAATAAAATTTGTTCAGGGCTATGCACTTGGCCGATGCCGTCTTGCATTTCGGCTAAGCCTTGCCGTAAATCAGCCAACGCCATCCCGGCATCCGCTTCAATGGCTTGGGCTATTTTTTCAATGTCCATCTTACACCGCCTTTTTGATGTTACCGGCCTGGATGTTGGCCTGATTGGATTTTTGATACAGCGTGATTAATACAATCACGTCTTGCTCTACCAAATTAAAGTAAATCACCCGCACACCGCCTCGCTTACCTTTACCCGCTACTGACCAGCGCACTTTTCTAGCACCATCCGCACCAGGAATCACATCGCCTACCAATGGATTTTGAGAAATCCAACTGATAAATGCCAGACGCTCATTCTCTGTCCAAATGGACTCGGCTTGTTTTTGGAAGGTAGGCGTTTCGATAACCGTTTTCATTAGCTCGATTGTACGGGATACCCGCATAAATTCAAATCATTCTAAAATTTACTAGAACATGCTAACAAAGGAAATGCACTCTCCCGCCAATCACTCAAGCCAAGTAGGGTACGTTGTGCGTACCTTTCCGCATTCAATGGTACGCACAGCGTACCCTACGCTCCATTATTCAAACTGCCAGCTCATCCTTTAATTCTGAATGATCGTGCATCAATTTTAACAAACACATTACGCCGCCCGGCGGATATAACCACGGAGAACACGAAGTTTTTAGCGCTTTGAATAATGCCGTTATGTTCTCCGTGCTCTTCGTGTTCTCCGTGGTAAATAATTTTTTTAGCGAAAGATGGATAATACTTTCTCAGCCCCTGGAGGTTGGCAATCCGCTCGACAAATATAAATTTACGGTTTTTGTCCGGATGCCTGCCGTTTTTCTACGTCACTCGCGGTTTTTGTAATCATCGCTTGTATTTCCGGTGATAATGAATTCAAGAAACCCTCTGGGTCGGTTTGGGCTTTCAGCATGATTGCCTGCATTTTTGCAGGGTCTCCGTCCGCTTGTTGCAGCAGAAGCGGCATGATATCGGCAGAGATGTTATATAACTCTTGCATGTTCTCGGCATTTCCACCAACTGCCGCCAAGGCTTTCTGATTAGCCGCCTTTCCTGCGTCGGTCTTCGCTGCATCGCAATTTTGATTTCTAAGACAATCTTGGGTTTTCTGCAATGCGGAACCGGTATCATCTTCCGCATAAACGTTTTGAAAAGACATTCCTACCACAAGTAATAATACAAATAAATTGACCTTAAACATTACTGCCCCTCATTAAAGATTTATAAAAAAATAGCTCGCAGAATGATAGTAATCATTCTAAAGAACGGGAAACAATCATACCCCTTTACTGCGATTTTCCATGCGCCTTAGCAACTCGGTCATAATCAATCGATACAACTCATCGCCCAGATATTTGTCTTCGACACCGCTGTCGATATTCGGATTGTCATTGACTTCGATGACATAGCCTTTACCGTCTTTTTCCTTAACATCCACACCGTATAAGCCGTTGCCTATCGGCAGAGTGGCTTTTAATGCGGCATCGAGCACGGCTTTGGGAACTTCAAAGGTCGGCAGAGTGGCAAAACTGCCGCTATCGGTTCGGCTTGCCCCGTGGCGATATATCTGCCAGTGGTTTTTAACCATGTAGTAGCGACAGGCATATAAGGCTTTGTTATTGAATACGCCGATTCGCCAGTCGAAATCGGTATAAAGAAATTCCTGTGCCAACAGTAATGCGGATTTTTGAAACAGCTCGTCCACTTTAAGCTCAAGCTCTTTCCGGTCATGCACTTTTACGATGCCGCGAGAAAACGAGCCGTCCGGAATTTTTATCACCACCGGAAAACCGGCTTCCGCTTCCACTCTATCCAAATGGTCGACATTGCCTTTATGTAACAACCATGTTTTGGGCGTAGGTACGCGATGAGTACGAAACAAATCGGCCAGATAGACTTTGTTGGTGCAACGCAGCATTGAGGTCGGGTCGTCGATAACGACCATCCCCTCGGCCTCGGCCTTTTTGGCGAAGCGGTAGGTGTGATGATCGATGTTGGTAGTTTCGCGTATGAACAGGCCGTCAAACTCGGGTAGGCGCACATAATGCTGCTGGGTTATCAGTTCTATTTCAATGCCCAGTTCTCTGCCTATTTTAATGAACTTTTTAATCGCTCCCATATTACTGGGCGGCAACTTTTCTTCCGGGTTGATCAATATCGCCAAGTCGAATCGGGCAGCTTTACGGGCACGGCCTTTGCGCCAGACTTTCTTGCTGAACTTATCCAGCGCGTCGGCAAAAACGGTTTGTTTTTCATCATCCAGTTGCCGGTGCGATACGGCTTTTAAACCGACGACTTCCCAATTCTGCCGATAACGCAATGTCGCTTCCAGAATAGGACAGGAAAAACGTTCAAACAACAATCGGGCAAATTCCTGAAAAGCCGGATCTGGCGTAGTGCCGAAATAACTCAACAAGGTTATTTCCTTATCCTTGTCGGTCGTCTTAAATGCCCGCGCCAAGGTCTGCGACAAGTCTTCAAGCTGTAGCCGGTACAGCGCTTTTTTACCCAAATCGTTAAGCACCTTTACCGAAGGGATAACGTGATGGCCTCTGGCTTCGGCCAGCAACGAACAGTAATAGCCGTCGGACAGATAACGGTAGCTGCTGCAAAGATTGATAATGCGCACCCGCTGTTGCGACTCGCCCTGTTCGGTCGCCAGATAGGTTTCAAAGGTAATGACTTGGTCACTGGGATAATAGGGGTTCCAGTCGGAAAGATCATCAACAACCAGAAGGGTACGCGCCATAACAATAAGATCCTGAAGTAAGGTAAGGCTTAATTCTGGAACCAGTCAGCTGTTTGCACAAGGAGTTTTTAGCTGCATTGAGAAATATTGCATGATTTACTTAACTAGGGCTATGCTAAAGAAAAATTTCAGGTAATTGCCATGTCTTATTGTCTTCCTCTCGCCGCAATCGATAGCACTATATTTCCCAATAGCTATGCCATCGCCCGGCAACTCTGGCTGTCAAACACAACAAATCTACACTGCCCTACACGTTGCTTGCCTTATCCTTGTGCCGGAGTCGGGCCCGATAACGAACAACTGATCACCGATACGATATGGCTAGGCCGGGAAGATGCGGAAAATGTGCTGGTTTTAATCGGAGGAACGCACGGCATTGAAGGGTTTACCGGCAGTGCCGTGCAGATTGATATGTTAACGTTGCTTGCCGAGGGCTTAATCGTTATTCCGGCTAATACGGCAGTATTAATGATCCACGCCTTGACGCCTTGGGGCTACGCCTGGCAGCGGCGTTGCGATGCGGACGGCGTTGACCTTAACCGCAATATCGTCGATTTTTCCAGGCCGTTGCCTGAGAATAAAGACTACGATCGGCTCAAAGATACCTTTTATCAAGCGGATGCCGCACAACGAAAAATCGCCCTTGCCGAGTTTGAGCAACAGTATGGCCGTGTGGCGCTGGAAAAAGCGGTCAGCGCCGGACAATACAGCGATCCGTCCGGCCCGTTTTATGGCGGCAAAACCCCAGCGCACGGCAGGCTGGTCTGCGAAGACCTGATACGCCGATACGCCCTGCACCAGCGGGATTTGGCGATCATCGATCTGCATACCGGCCTGGGGTCTTACGGCTATGGCGAAATCATTTGCGACCATGAGCCTGGCTCTGCCGGAACGCATGCGGCCCAAAATTGGTACGGCGACTCGGTTGCATTACCCTTGCTGGGCACATCCAGTTCGGTACCTAAAACAGGATTGCTGGATTATGCCTGGCACGCGATCATGAGTAACCGCAGTTGCTACATCACCCTGGAATTCGGCACCTTCAGCACCGACCAGCTGTTTGAAACCTTGCTGCGCGACCATCAACTGTGGGCGCAAGCCGATAACGAGCAAGCCCGCCTGGAACATCGCAACGTTATGCGCCGTCATTTTTGCCCCGACGATCAGGCTTGGCGGGAAATGGTGTTGTTCCGCGCCAGACAGGTGATTGCACAAGGCTTGCAAGGGGTATCGCATTGAGCGTATTCATCCGCCCTGCCCTGCTAGCCGATCTCGACCAACTGGTGGCGCTTGAAAAAGCCTGTTTCGATACAGACCGGTTAAGTCGGCGCAGTTTTAAGCATTGGATAACTACAGAGCATCGCGCCTTGCTGGTTGCCGAACAAGACAGTGTTATTAGCGGTTACGTGTTGATTATCTATCACCCCGGAACGAGGCTGGCTAGAGTCTATTCGCTGGCCGTTGCCCCCAAGCAAAGAGGCACCGGCATCGCCAAATTATTGATGTCGGCCGGCGAACAGGCCGCCACCGATGCAGGCCGATTGTATCTGCGCCTTGAAGTCAGCGTCGATAACACATCGGCGATCAAGCTTTACGAATCGTTGGGCTATCAGAAATTCGGCATCTACCGCGATTATTACGAAGACCACAAAGATGCATTACGCTACCAAAAACGTATCCGTCGTTATCGCGATACTCTGCAACACCGTTCGGTACATTGGCTGAGGCAAACCACGCCGTTTACCTGCGGCCCCGCATCGCTGATGATGGCTATGCACGGTCTAAACCGGGATTACCAACCCTCTCAGGAAGAAGAAATCAACCTGTGGCGCGAAGCCACCACCATATTTATGACCTCGGGTCATGGCGGTTGTCACCCAATAGGCCTTGCGCTGGCAGCAAAGCGGCGGCACTTTACGGTGGAAGTCTGGGTTAACCAAACCGGAACGCTGTTTATCGACGGTGTTCGCAATGAAGATAAAAAGCAGGTCGTCGAATTGGTCGACAGCTGCTTTAAGCGTGAAGCCCAAGAGCAAGGCATCAAAATACATTACGCCAATATAAGCCGGAATGAACTGATCAACGCCTTCAAATCAGGAGCGATACCGTTGATCCTGATCAGCACCTTTCAAATGGACAGGAAAAAAGCCCCGCACTGGGTGGTCATGAGCGGCTTCGACGACGACTGTCTGTACATGCACGACCCGGATCCTGAAGAAGGGCGGCAAAGCGAACTCGATTGCCAATTCATTCCGATTGCTTGCGAAGACTTCGAGCGAATGTCCAGTTTCGGCAAGAACCGGCTCAGGACGGCAGTGATTATTTGGCCTGGGTAAAGTACACTTCACCGAGAAGTGCGGGAAGCCACAAAACAGGCTTCTTTACGATAACGTTATTATTTTGAGCTAATGACTATGAATGACCCATTGAATAATATTTCCTCGACTGTTCAATATGAAATCACCAAACTAATCTACTCCGGCGAAAAAATTTCCGCTATCAAACGTTATAGGGAGTTCGTCAATTGCGACTTAAAGACCGCAAAAGAAGCCATTGAAAGCATTACCGAAAAGTTAAAAACCGATACTCCCCATGCCTTTAAAGAACAACCCAAAGGCTGCGGCGGCTGTCTGGTGGTTATTGTTTTATTGATTGCGGGGGGAATAGCCATTGCCAAAATTCCTGACGATTTAAAAAACGAATGGCTGCGCAAACTTACCGCTTTATTACAAACGACTACAGATAAGGTTTCGGAGGTCTCCGTCACCGTCAATAAACCTACAGTGAAACCAACTGTAATTAAAGCGTCGGTACCCATTCAATTGTTCGAAAACAAAACGCCCTACCAGCCGATAGCGCCGGACAATATTGAAGAAATAGACTTAACATCGCTATACCGGCAAAAACTGGCTAACGCCGACTATATAGAATGGAAAAATACGCCCGGATTACCGCGTGGATACCAAGATTTTATAGAAGAGCATCATATCAAATATGTTCGCGCCAAAATTGCCGAACACCTTTTCTTACCCACCGGTACAAAGACGCTGGCGATACCGGTTATACCCACCGCAACAATAACTATCGATGGTGCTATTCAGCATCAGGAATGGCGACAGGCAATACGCATACCGCTGGAACCGAAAGAAACCGGCAGTATTTTATATTTGCAGGCCGATAACGACTGGCTGTATCTGGCCGCCGATGTACCGGGCGATACCACCCGTAGCGGTTTTGACCAATTTCGCTTTTATATTCATGTCGACATAGATCCTGCCATTGTTAATGAACGCATTCATGTCAACCCCTATAAGCCTGAAACGCTTGGCGGTATCAGACAGACGCGAGTGTCGTGGCAAGGCGATCCGCCGAAAAACAAAGACGAAAACTGGAAAAAATATCCCATATCCGATTGGCGAATTTACCGACTGGCAAAGGGCGCATCGACGCTGGAACAGCATCGTCAATTTGAAGCAAAACTCAATCTTAAAGAAAGCGGCCTAACTATCGGCTCGCCCCTTCCTGTTTTTGTTGAAATCGAAACCGATCCCGTTGTTGAAGGAAAATCGAGGAAACGTATGTATCTTGGCGGTTTGGGCAATCAAAACCGGCCGGTATGGATGATTATGAAATGATTCAAACAGACTTCGTTTTCGCTTTCTTCAAAATATGTGCCATTACGACTTGTGTTATTAAACCGATTCAATCATAATAGCCATCCTTTAGCCAGTACGGCTAATGTTTTAATGGTGACCGTGTCGGTCCTCTCGCAACGATACGCTGTAAACCCCGCCAGGCCCGGAAGGGAGCAACGGTAGCAGCAGATTCGTGTGCCGGGATGTGGCTGGCATGGTCGCCGCCCAAACACTAATCACCTTTCGAGCCTGCCATGAATTATCAGGTTCTCGCCAGAAAATGGCGTCCCCATAATTTCACAGAAGTTGTCGGACAAGAGCATGTCGTCAAATCGTTAATGAACGCTTTGCAACATGACCGGCTCCATCACGCTTATTTATTTACCGGAACGCGCGGCGTAGGCAAAACCACCATTGCCCGAATTTTAGCCAAAGCCATTAACTGCGAAAATCTCCAGGATCTTAATCCTTGCGGCGAATGCAGCGTATGCCGCGATTTGGATGAAGGGCGGTTTATGGATTTAATCGAGGTCGACGCGGCATCGCGCACCAAGGTCGAAGACACCCGCGATTTACTGGATAACGCCCAATACGCGCCCAACCAAGGCCGCTATAAAGTGTACCTGATCGACGAAGTGCACATGCTGTCCGGGCACAGCTTTAACGCCTTATTGAAAACACTGGAAGAGCCGCCGCCGCACGTCAAATTCCTGCTCGCCACCACCGACCCCCATAAAATCCCCGTCACCGTATTGTCCCGCTGTTTGCAGTTTAATCTGAAACGCTTGCTGCCCAGCCAGATTTTTACCCAGATGGAATTCATCCTCCAGCAGGAACACATCGAAGCCGAATCGAGCGCATTAAAACTGTTATCCCGCGCCGCCGACGGCAGTATGCGCGACGGTTTAAGCTTACTGGATCAAGCCATTGTTTACGGCAACGGCAAAGTCGGCACCGAAGAGGTCAACGCCATGTTGGGTACGGTTGCTCAACAGCCGGTTGACGATATATTGACGGCCCTTGCAAAAGGCGATGCAGCAGCAATAATCGATAAAATAGACGAAATAGCCAACTTGACGCCGGACTTTAGCGACGTGCTGCAACAAATCTTGCAAGTCCTGCATCGCATCGCCTTGCTGCAACAAATACCGGGCGCTATCGACCATGATTTTGATGTAGAGATGATTGCGGCATTGGCAACCCAATTTACCCCCGAAGATGTACAGCTTTATTATCAAATAGGTCTTGTAGGGCAACGGGACCTGGATTTAGCGCCCGACCCGCGTAGCGGTTTTGAAATGGTCATGCTACGCATGCTGACTTTCAGACCTGTCGGCACCACAGCCGCACCCGTTAAACAGGCACAAACTCGCCCAGCCATTAATAACCCACAGCCGCAACCTGCTCATCATCAAGCCCAACCGGCTTATAAACCGACGATAGCGGAGCAACCCACCGTTGTCGCCGAACAAAGCCCTCAAGAAACCGCCATACCAAACCACCCCAGTAATTGGATGGACATAGTTGCCTTGATGAAAATCAGCGGAATGACCAGAGAATTGGCCCATAATTGCGTATTGGAAAACATTGACGACACCGTCTGCACCCTGATCCTCGACCCAGGTCATAAACAACTGCGTAGCGCACGCACCGAAGCAAACCTGCAAAAAGCCTTGCAAAATTATCGCAAAGCACCGTTGAAACTGGTCATCAGCACCGAAAAAACCACGATAGCCACACCCGCAGTACAACTGAATAAAGCGCGCGAAGACAAACAGCAAGCGGCAGTCGACGCGATAAATTCGGACGAAAATGTCCAGACTTTAAAAGAACACTTGGGAGCCAGGATTATGCCCGGCACCATAGAGCCCATCTAACCTAACAAAAACAGAGAGACGCCAATGAAAAACGCACTCGGCAACATCATGCAACAAGCCCAAAAAATGCAGGAAGACTTAAAAAAAGCCCAGGAAGAGCTTAACGCAATGCAAGTCATGGGCGAGTCCGGCGGCGGACTGGTAACGATTCTGATGACCGGCAAACGCGAAGCCAGAAAAGTCACCATCGATCCTTCGCTGCTCGGCGACGACAAAGACATGCTGGAAGATTTGGTTGCGGCCGCTATCAACGATGCCGTCAATAAAGTCGCCAAAATGAAAAAAGAAAAAATGTCGGATGTCACAGCAGGATTGCCCTTGCCTCCCGGATTTCAACTGCCTTTTTAATATGCATAGAAAAGGCTTATTAGGGCAGCTGATCCAGAATTTATGCTGCCTGCCCGGCGTCGGCCCAAAAACCGCTCAGCGCATGGCATTCCACCTGCTGCAACGAGACCGCAACGGCGCAAAAATGCTGTCCCAAACGCTGCTGCTGGCGCTTGAAAAAATGGGCCATTGCAGGCAATGTCGCACCCTAACCGAAGGCGATCTTTGCGAAATCTGCGCCGACAAATCAAGAGACGACTCCCTCATCTGCATCGTAGAAAGCCCATCCGATGTGTGGATTGTCGACCAGGCAACCGCATTCAAAGGCCGCTATTTTGTCCTGCACGGGCGCTTATCGCCGCTGGACGGCATAGGCCCCGACGAACTCGGCCTGGAACAACTGGAACAACAGCTGGCAACAGGCCATATTAGGGAATTGATCCTGGCCACCAACTCCACGGTCGAAGGCGAGGCAACCGCTTACTTTATCGGCGAATTGGCTAGAAAGCATCAAGTATCGGCCAGCCGGATCGCCCACGGCGTACCGATGGGCGGCGAACTGGAGTTTACCGACAGCAGCACCTTGTCGCATGCATTTAATGGCCGCGTGGGAATGTAAAACCCTCTCCTGCAACTCTTTCTCTTCTCGGTAGCGGGTTAAATCTGTAATTAGGCATGAATATCCAAGCCAAACTCGACTTTGTTAATTAGCAACCCGATGACCGTATCATGCAGGATTCCCAACTTCGAAAAACAAATTGTTTTTCGTGTGAGCCGCTTAATCCAAGTTCTGAAATTCAAATTTTTTACGTTCAATCTTTTGAGTGTTGCACTTACCCGCCTGATGCTTGTCGCTTTCAAGGTGACGCTCATCAGTGTAATAACGGCTAATACCAAAAGGTTCCAGCAAGGCTTTCAGCTCTTTGAACACCTCACCCTTGCGCTTGCCAAACACATAAGCCGGCACGGTATTGGTCGCATGATCAACGGCATACCAAAGCCAACGTTGATTGGACTTGTTGCCGACATAAGGCCACTGCTCATCCGTTTCAGCTTCTTCACAAGCGAGTTCCAATCTCACTTCCACATTTCCTGCCGCATTTAAAGTCTGAAAACCAGGATTCACCTGGACGATGCGGCTCGACTTTTTTTAAAGTGTTAATCACTGTGTTTTTGTTGATCTTGAGAACCCGTGCGGTATCGCGGATACCGCTGCCATTGATCGACATATCCAGCACTTGCTCTTTGATACCGGGTTCACACGCCTTATAGCGGTAAGCCAGCATGAAGGTTTTAGTGGCGCAATCCGGGTTTCGACAGCGATAACGCTGTGTACCTATGGCACTACGACCGGATTTCATAATGTCGTTGCTGCCACAATCTGGGCAGGTAATTTCTTGATAGCAGGTCATACACCAATACTTCTACCGCAAATGAAATTAATCTATAAATTACAATCAGATGCGCAAAAAATAAGATAAAGAGCAGACTACTATTCTAGTAGAACGCAGGGTATTGTATTGTCAGATCAAACTTAATTATGCCAGCTATTAAAAAAAACCGTATTAAGCAGCAAATCGACCGCTTCAAAAAGTCATTTTTGCAATTCAAAAAACTCAGCGTTGAGGATTTTTTTCATCCGACAGCATTGCCAGTTTATCGCCAATACCCCGCATAAACGCTCTTCGGTATTCTTGCCC
>JADHTX010000090.1 GCA_016784875.1 Methylobacter sp. | reverse complement strand
AAATGATAGCGAGTTGATTTTTGTCGATAGCAAGGCGCTGAAACAGGCGCATAGCAAGCTATGAAACTGTTTCAGCAACGCGGCTATCGGCATAAAATCAGCCGCTAGGAATCCGCAATCGTGGCCGGGCGAAGTATATTATTATGGCTAAAACTAAAGTCTTCGCATTTGGATATGCAAAACGCGTCATCGAATTTCAGCCGGTTTCATCAACAACGGCACACCGTGACACGTTGCCGCACAATTCGAACTATGGTTAATAATAAGCCAACGATAGGTATAATGTTACATTGTACTTATCCACTAAAATTTAATGCCATGTCATTTTTTTTACAGCCAAATCGTTACACACTTGCCTGTGCATTCTATTTGACAATAATTTGCTTTACGCCACTGGTATATGCCGACGAAACGACATCATGGGTTGATCCCATCTCGGTCTCGGGTTATGCCAAACTGGCGACTAGCTCGCCTAATCGCGCCCCCACTACCCTTGAGCTGGATGATTTAAGTTTATTTATTTCCGGAAAATTCAACCGCTGGTTCAATCCTTTTTTGGAGGCCGAAGCCTATTCTATTCCGCTTTGGACTGAAGGCAAAGGCGCACAATTCAACAGTGCGCAACTGGTTATTGAACGATTATATAACGATATTCATATCACCGACGACGACACCTTACGCGCAGGTAAATTTTTAGCGCCGATCAATCACTGGAATATCGTTCACGCCGCGCCGTTGGTATGGACGACCAATCGCCCGGTCACCTCAACCTATTCTCGTGCCGACTATATTACCGGCGTGAGCTTGCGCCATGAATTCGATACGTTAAGCGGTCACGCGCTGGAAGTTTATTGGCAGCCGGTCGAAGAATTCAATCATAAAACGTTAGCGGCTCAAGAACGCCACTATCAATCCGTCGCGGGTGCTCGCTGGATTGCTCATGAAGATTTGGATTATTACTGGGGCGTTTCCTTTCAACACGCCAATGTCGAACGCAGCGATGAGACACGTAATGCTATTAGCGTAGACGGTAATTGGCAGCATGAGTGGTTTGAACTGGAGAGTGAATTAATGTTCACTCAAGTCAATACTCACCAAGCCCATTTTCGCGATCATGACTGGGGCGGTTATCTGCAAATGGCGGTGCCCTTGGTCGAGCATTTCTATCTAATCGGTCGCTACGAACATTTTGAATTCGCCAACAAACTGGCCGCAACCGATACCGCGCTTGGCGGCATTGTCTATCGCCCGGTTCCGCGTTTATCGTTCAAACTGGAATGGCAACAAACTCAAGGCAGTATTTTCCATAATCAAACCGGACTTTACAGCTCGATTGCGGTGTTATTCTGATGAAACGATTAATTGTTTTAGGAATTGCCGCCTTAATGCCTTTTCCATCCGCATGGGCGGATTTATACATTATTGCCAATAAAGATTTACCTGTCGTGCAACTGGATAAAGATGATATTGCGGCAATCTATTTGCTTAAGAAAAAGCATTGGGAAAACGGCGAAGACATTATGCCGATTAACCTGCCCGCCCAAGCCGATGCCCGTAACCGTTTCACTGCCGCAATTTTTGACAGCACGCCGGATAAACTAGGCAGTTATTGGGACAAAATGCTGTTCAAAGGCGAGACGCCGCCGGTAACCCAAAATTCAGAGCAAGCCGTTATTTTATTTGTGGAGCGAATTAAAGGAGCCGTCGGTTATGTGGAAACAAAACCGCGCAGTCCGCACATCAAAATCTTGCATCAATTCTCAAGTAAGTAACCGGATATCAACATGTCGAGATTTTCACTTTCCGTTCGTTTAACGCTATTTTTCAGTTTTATCGTGTTATTAGTGACCACAACCTTAAGTGCAGTGGTGTTCTATCAATTCGGCGATAAGATTAACCAACAGATTGAGCGCAACCTGACCAGTATTGCCGATCACAAAGCCACCGAAATCAACAACGCATTGCTGTTTGAACGCACCAATTTACTGTCATGGCGAGCCTCCTCGGTCATGCTGGATGTGGTGGTGGACGATTTGGATAAACGCATTACCACCGAACTCATCAATCTTAAAAAATCTTATCAGTTACAAGGCGATTTATATGTGTTCAATGCTGAAGGCGTCCTTATCGCTTCCACGCAGCCGGATGTATTAAAAACCCAACTGCCAAAAGCCTGGCAAACCCAACAGGATTACGCGCTGGTATTCAAACATGAACTGCCGTTTATTAAAGGTAGTGTTATTGCCCATGTGACCGCATTAAAACCTGCACAATTAAAAATGCAGGGTTATTTGGTCATGACTCATTCCTGGGAGGATATTAGCCGGTTACTGGCGCCTAAAGACAGCATTTTTGCGTTCCGAAAAACTACCGAAGCAACGGCTGAGCTTTTTACGCCGACCGGCGTAGAAACCATTTCGCTAGAAAAAGATTTTGCTACGCAACCGTTATGGCTTTTCGATCACAGCAGTTATTTAGGTTCGATTTCAACACCCGTTACACTCGGCGATTTTAGTTTTCAAATAGCTGCATTTATGCCCGAAAATCTCGCTCATGAACCGTTACTTGAACTGACCAAGAATTTGTTACTAGCTGCCGCTTTAGTGGGAATACCGATGATGGCATTGGTCAGCTTTCTTAGCCGACTTCTGGTTACGCCGATTAAAAAATTAACCACCACCATACACACGATTGAAGATTCCAACGATTTATCGATCAAAGTACCGGTTTCAGGACACGATGAAGTGGCCGATTTAGGCAATGCATTTAACCGAATGACCACGCGGCTAGGCGAATTATTTAATAAATTCATTGTAGTGGAAAAGGAATTGGAAGACTTGAATCTTAGTTTGGAACGCCAAGTTATCGACCGAACCGCTCAATTACAAGACACCCTGCAAAAGCTAAAATCGGCTCAAACGCAATTAGTACAATCTGAAAAAATGGTTTCGTTAGGGCAATTAGTTGCCGGTATTGCTCATGAAATCAACAACCCTATCGGTGCAATTTATGCCAATATGCCGCCATTGGAAGAATACATCGACGACATTAAAGGCACGGTTGCGTTTGCTCAAAGTTGTATGGAGGAGCAGGACACACAAAAATTAACGAAACATATGGAGGAAATTGACTACACTTTTGTTACCGAAGACTTAGCCAAATTGCTCAACAGCCAAAAGCAAGCGGCGGAACGTATCCGCAACATCGTTTTGTCATTACGTAATTTTTCCAGGCTTGATCAAGGCGAAATGAAAACCGTGCGACTCGAAGAGGGCTTGGATTCGACCTTGCAAATGCTGTATCACACCTATAAAGACCGTATCACTATAGAGAAAGATTATGCACTCATTGAACCCGTCGAATGTTATGCTGGAGAGCTCAACCAAGTCTTTATGAACATTCTCGCCAATGCGATACAGGCCATTCCTGATAAAGGCAGCATTTTCATCACCACCGCAAAGATAAATGATCAAGCCGTCATTAGTATTGCCGACACCGGCACCGGAATGCCTGATGAGGTCAAAAAGAAAATCTTCGACCCGTTCTTTACCACTAAAGATGTCGGCGAAGGCACAGGGCTTGGACTATCGATTTCTTACGGTATTATTGAAAAACACCAAGGCTCGCTCACGGTTGAATCTGAATTGAATCGTGGCACGCGCTTTATTATTGCCATACCTCTTCGTTTAATTAAGGACGCTTAAAGATGCACACTCTGTTACTTGTTGATGATGATCCCGATGTACTAGCGACCTTAACGCGAAGCTTTCGCAAAGGTTACAAAACGCTGTCGGCCAATGGCGGTGAAGAAGGAATTGCATTTTTAAATGAACATCCTATCGATTTGATAATTTGCGATCAACGTATGCCTAATATTAGCGGCGACCAAGTGCTAAGTCATGCATTGCAAGTCCAACCCGATGCCATTCGTATTTTACTGACCGGTTATGCCGATGTTGAATCGCTGCTGACCTGCGTCAATGACGCGCATATTTACAAATATGTCACAAAACCGTGGGACCCGGCTGAACTCAGTTTATCCGTGGTGCGGGCGTTAGAGTCACTGGTATTAAAACGTGATTTGGATACGACGCGCAGCCAATTGGAAACCGCCTACAAAGATGCGGTGGTGATGTTATGTTTGGCCGCTGAAGGCAAAGATCAAGATACAGCCAGTCATTTATATCGTGTACAACATTACACAGAAGCCTTGGCAATCGCAATGGGTGTCGACAACGAGGAAGCCGCACACATGGGTTTAATGAGCATGCTGCACGATATTGGCAAACTTGCCACGCCCGATGCCATTTTGAAAAAGCCGGATAAATTGACCGAAGAAGAATGGGCGATTATGCGTGAGCACCCATTCAATGGGGTACGCATTTTAGGCAACAATCCGTTTTACGAGACCGCCCGTGAAATCTCTGCGGGACATCATGAAAATTATGATGGTAGCGGTTATCCGCAAGGCTTAATTGGCGACGAGATTCCGCTATCGGCACGTATTGTTAAAATTGCCGATGTATTCGATGCATTGACCACGCAACGCCCCTATAAAAAGCCATGGACCATGGAAACCTCCTTAACACATATGGAATCACATGAAGGCATCATGTTTGATCCGGCTATTGTGGAGAAACTAAAAAAACTATTTATCGACGGGACATTAACACGCATTAAAGAGGCGTTTTAAAACCGTAAGGCGTGCCACGCACGCACGACACACCTACTAAAGCTGAATGGGATTACAATGCAGGAAATATTAGTTCTGGGCGATTCGCATACCCCCATTTTCAAACACCCGTTGTTCAAAGAAAAATTTCCGAAGCTATTTTTCAATGTACTCACCGTCATCGGGGCGACCGCGTCGGGACTGGAAAACCCCAATACCAAAACCCAGGCCTACCCTATCTTCAAAGCAGCCATCGAACAATCCACTGCCAAGCAAGTCGTGGTGATGCTGGGCGAAGTCGATACCGGCTTCGTCATTTGGTACCGGGCGCAAAAACATCAGGAATCGATTACCTCGATGATGGACAAAGCCGTTACCAGTTATTCCCGGTTTCTGGCTGAATTGAACATGCGTTTTGAAGTTGTGTGCATCAGCACTCCGCTACCCACCATTCAGGACAACAACGACTGGGGTGAAGTTGCCAACGCCAGAAAGGAAGTCACCGCAACTCAATTGGAAAGGACCGAACTAACCCTGGAATTCAACCGGATCATGCAACGATTTTGCACACAAAATAACATCCGTTACCTGATGCTGGATCATTTATCCATCGGCGAACACGGCATAGTCAAGGCTGAATTGCTCAACAGAAATTGCGCTGACCATCACTATAATGCTGAGCCGTATTCCAAATTACTGGTTGAGGGTTTAGCAGGGGTGTTTTAATTCAAGCAATCGTTTGGTTTCGCGCGGACAAACGCAGTATCTGTTTGCTCACGCACTCAATCAATCAAAGTATTCGATTTACAACACCGCCAACGCGCTTTCATAATCCGGTTCGTTGACAAGCTCACCGACCAATTGCGTGTAGATCACTTTGTCATGTTCATCAATGATAACCACGGCGCGAGCAGTCAAACCGCGAAGAATGGTATCGGAGATGGTTACGCCGTAATCATCGGCGAAGTTGGAACGGAACGTTGATAACGGGATGACGTCTGTTAAGTCTTCCGATTCGCAAAAACGGCTTTGTGCAAAAGGCAAATCGGCAGAAACGGCTAACACAACCGTATTCTCCAAATGCGAGGCTTTCTGGTTGAATTTACGCGTTGAGGCGGCGCAAGTTGGGGTATCCAGACTGGGGACGATATTCAGCACTTTCCGTTTACCGGCATAAGTCGCCAAAGTGACATCGACTAACTCGCGACTGGTCAGGGTAAATACCGGGGCATCGCTGCCTACTGCCGGCAGTTCGCCGGATATGTTAAGAGGTTTGCCTTGAAAGGTGATGGTTGCCATGATGATTTCCTATGGTGTTGATTTAATAACAAACGGTTACAAGGGTAAGCGAGTCCGTGAACATTTCATACAAGCAAGTTAAAAAATTATTTAACAAAAAATGCAGCCATTGGGCCCACCTTCACGCTACGCGTTTTGACAAGGCTCTGTTTGGGCAAAGCCGAAAGGCTTCAGAACATCTTTAAGAGTCTTTTGACTGGAGGCGAAAGCCATGACGATAACCGTATCGGGTTAATTAAACCTATTAAACCCTTTGACTGCAAGATCAATCCGCCCCTTAGCCTTTAATCCCTCTTCTTACTCTTAACCCGCCTCATCAATCGTTCCTTCTTTTTCACCTGCCACTCCGTCAATTTATTCTTTTGCCCATGAAATGGATTGGACGGTGATTTGAACACTAGCCTTATCGGTGTTCCTACCAAGCTCATTTTGTCACGGTAATAGTTCATCAAATAACGCTTATACGACTCCGGCAGCGCATCGGTTTGTACCCCATGAATAACCACAACAGGGGGATTTCTGCCGCCCTGATGCGCGTATTTTAATTTAATACGACGCGTATTCACTATCGGCGGTTGATGCGCGGTGGTGGCTTCTTTTAAGATTCGGGTCAGCACCGGCGTGGACATATCGAGCATTGCCGCTGCGTACAATTGCTGTACGACATCGAACATTTTGCCGACACCGCTACCATGCAATGCAGAAATCTGGTGTTTTTCCGCAAACTCAAGAAAAGACAGTTTGAAATCGAGTTGCCGGTGAATGGTTGCCTTTTGGTCTGCACTAATACCGTCCCATTTATTCAAACCGATAATCAGGGCTCTTCCCGCCTCCAATACCAGACCTAATAAATGCGCATCCTGATCGGTGATGCCTTCCTGCGCGTCAATCAGGTAAATGACCACATTGGATTTTTCAATCACCTGCAACGATTTAATGACGCTGAATTTTTCAATGGTCTCGGCTATTTTGGATTTGCGGCGCATTCCGGCGGTATCAACCAAGGTAAACTTCTTGCCGTTGCGTTCGAAAGGAATGTAAATACTGTCGCGGGTCGTGCCCGGCTCATCATAGACGATAACCCGTTCTTCGCCCAATAAGCGGTTGACCAGGGTTGATTTGCCGACATTGGGCCTTCCAACCACGGCGATGCCGATTCCGCTATGTTCCTCTTCTTGGTTGCTATCGTCCGGCGGCAACAGTTCGTTAACTTTTTGCAGTAATTCAGGGATGCCTCTGCCGTGGGAAGCGGCGATTTGCACCGGCTCGCCTAACGCCAGCGAGTAAAAATCCGTGCTCGCAAGGCTGGCATCCAGACCGTCAACCTTATTAGTGACTAAGATGATCGGCTTTTGCAGCTTTCTGAGGGTATCGGCGATGACCTTGTCGGAAGCGCTCAAACCTTCCCGTGCATCAACCATAAAAAATACGATGTCCGCCTCTTCCAGCGCGACCTGCACCTGTTTTCTGGCAAAGCTTTCTATGCCTTCGGCGTCATCGGCTATACCACCGGTATCGACGACTAAGCAGGGGCGGTCGCCCAGCTTTACCCGGCCGTATTGTCTGTCTCGGGTTAATCCTGAAAAATCCGCAACCAGTGCATCGCGGCTGCGCGTTAAATAATTAAATAATGTGGACTTGCCCACATTGGGTCGCCCTACTAAGGCTATTACAGGTAACATATTTTTATTGGACTTTTAAAGCGGCAAGCGTGCCGTCTTTTGCATAAACATAAACGGTATTATCTACCACGATAGGCTTGGCATCAATTGCACCGTCTGTCACTTGCACTCGACCTAATTGTCTGCCATCGGTACTGGACAACCAGTGCACGTAGCCTTCAATATCACCTACCACCACATAATTTTCATAGACGGCAGGAGCGGTTAACCTTCTTTGATGTAACTCCTTTTGCTTCCACAAGGACGCACCGCTACGCTGATCCAGTTGCATAACATGGCTTTGGGAATCTGCAAGGTATAAGTATCGATAGTCATTACTCAAACCGGAATGCGATGAAATGGTTTCATTGCGCCACAACACATCACCATCCAATTCCGAAATGGCTGCTATGCCGCCGTGATAACTGGCAACATAAATCACACCGTTATTGACGATAGGATCGACATCCAGATCAACCAAGCGTTCAATTTCAGACCGTCCTTTGGGAATGGCTACGCTGGTTTCCCACGTATATTTTCCGTCAACCAGGCGCAAAGCCATGAGTTTGCCGTTATCGTAGCCGCCGATCACGTTCTCCTCAACAATTAGCGGCGATCCGGTTCCGCGCACGCTTAACGTAGGTACGGTACGCTCATAACTCCAAAGTTTACCGCCGGACTTTTCATCAAGAGCGATCACTGCGCCATCCGTAGTACGCACGACAACGATATGCTTGGCGATAACCGGCACCGAAAGCACTTCACTGGATACTCCGGCTTTCCACAATACGGCTCCGGTTTCAATGTCTAAGGCAACGACTTCGGCGTCGCTGGAGCCCAAAATCACAGTGCCTTCGCCCAGTCCCGGTCCACCGGAAAAGTGCACCTCGGTTTCAGTCTCCCAAATCACATTGCCCGTCGTCAAGCTTCTGGCTTGGACAACGCCGTCATGATCCGCCGCCAGAATTTTTCCGCTACCAACGACCGGTATCAACTTTAAGGATTGATCGTCAGCACCGACCCCGACCGATTCCTTCCAGATGACATCAACCTGAATTTCAGGGGTGTACTCCACCAAGACGCTAGGAGGATCTGAGTTATCTTCACCGCCGGTAAAATAATCGGTAATCCCGGAAACTGATTCGCCAAGCGTATCAACAGCCGTACAGCCGGTTAATACCGTGATAAAAAGCAATAAAGTGAGTGTTTGACGCATTATTTTTGAGTTTCTAACTTTTCTTGGGCGGTCAAATCATCGATTTTAAACTGTAGCAACGGTGATTGATGGCCGTTTCTCAAGGCATTCTGATACGAAGTGCGCGCCTCGTCCAATCGATCCAGGGCTACGTATAAATCACCGACCAGTTCATCATAATTAGCTGAATAGCTAGCCGCTTCTTTGGCATCTACCTCGTTAATTAACTGCAAGCCCTGCTCAAATTCACCGGTAGCCAGCATTAAACGTACCAGCCTAATCTTGGCAATATTGCTGAGCTGTTTATTCGGCTCTGCCGCAATAGTTGTTAAAATTTGCTTTGCTACGGCGAAATCACCTTGCTCGGACTTTAATTTAGCCTGAAATAAACTACTGAATGCCGCATATTCGGAACCCTTAAATTGCTCCCGCATGCGTTCAGCCAGTTTATCAACGCTATCTTTTTTATCGTCATCCACTGCCTTCAGTAATTGATCATAAATTGCAGACTCTTGTATGGCCTGCTCTTTTTTATGACCCTGCCAATAATTCCAGCCTAGAATAATGACAATACCCATGACTAAACCGACGATGGTAGAGGTTGAATTTTCTTTCCACCATCTTTTTAGCGCTTCGACCTGTTCTTCTTCTGTATCGTAAATTTCCACTTGTTTTCTCTTGATTTGATGTTTTAAAAATATCCGCGCGGTATGCCGAAGAAACCTATTTTTGCTTTCGCAAACAGGCTTATTCCAACCTACGTCTGTAAAAAACTAATCGCCTGCTGTTGCGACATATTCTGCTGCTCCAGCTCATTATTACGTAGCGGCTTGACACTGACCTCGCCACGACTGACTTCGTCGTCGCCCAGAATAATCGCAAATTCGGCTCCGCTTTTGTCGGCTTTTTTAAACTGACTCTTAAAACTGCCGCCGCCGCAATTCACCTGTAATTTCAAGCCGGGTATTTCATTCCTGATCGTTTCGGCAAACCGCATGCCTTCTTGTTCCGCTGCTTCACCGACACGAATCATGTAAACATCGACGGGCTTTGACAATTGCAAATCATCCAACGTTTCCATCAAAGCCAACAATCGCTCGATACCCATTGCAAAACCGACCGCATGATTCGGCTTGCCGCCCAACTGTTCTATCAGTCCGTCATAGCGGCCGCCTGCACAGACAGTACCTTGAGCTCCCAATTCATCGGTGACCCATTCAAATACCGTTTTACTGTAATAATCCAGACCGCGTACTAATCGGGAGTTAAGCTCGTAGCCAATGCCTAAATCATCCAGTATCTTAGTAATCGCGTTAAAATGCTGCCGACTCTCATCGCCCAGATAGTCCGTTAACTCCGGTGCATTTGCGACAACTTCCTGCATCGCCGGATTTTTGGTATCCAAAATTCGTAACGGGTTAGTCTTCAGTCGGCGCAAACTGTCTTCATCCAACTTTTCCAAATGGCCTTGAAAATAGCCGACCAAACTTTCCCGGTAAATGTGCCGCTCGGCAATCGTGCCCAAGGAATTGAGTTGCAGCCTAACCTTATCGCGAATGCCCAGCTTTTTCCAAAGCCGATCCATCAATAAAATCAACTCCGCATCAATATCAGGTCCTGCCATGCCGTAGGTTTCGACACCTAGCTGGAAAAACTGACGATAACGGCCTTTTTGCGGACGTTCATGTCGATACATCGGTCCGTAATACCATAACCTGTGCACCTGATTGTGTAACAAGCCATGTTCAAGACAGGCTCTAAGACAACCGGCCGTACCTTCCGGGCGCAAAGTTAAAGAATCGCCGTTTCGATCGTCAAAAGTGTACATTTCTTTTTCTACGATGTCGGTTACTTCGCCGATCGAACGCTTGAAAAGTTCGGTCTTTTCGACGATGGGCAGCCGTATTTCACTGTACCCATAAGCGCCTAGTACGCCTCTGATGCATTGTTCTGCATATTGCCAGAGCGGTGTCTGTTCGGGAAGTACATCGTGCATCCCGCGAATTGCTTGAATATTATTTGCCATATTGTGTAGGGATACGATAGGAATTAAAAATCTTTAAGCCCTATGATTTTTTTAG
>JADHTX010000089.1 GCA_016784875.1 Methylobacter sp. | reverse complement strand
TCTAACGCTTTAGTAAAACCATCTATACCTTCCGCTAGCTTTTCCGAAGCCATACGATTTTCAGTATGCATTGCATCAAAGGTTGCTTTATCAATTGTCATTTTTTCAATTGGCGCATTTAGTGCATTTTTCGGATCCAACTTACGTTCCAAATTACCCTCTGTAGACTGAAGTTCAGCTAATAACGACGGCGCAATAGTTAATAAATCACAGCCTGCCAATTCAACAATTTCGCCTATATTTCTAAAGCTTGCACCCATAACTTCAGTTTTATAGCCGAATTTTTTGTAGTAGTTATAGATTTCTGTAACTGATAACACACCTGGATCTTCCACTGCCGGATATGATTCACGGCCAGTATCTTTTTTATACCAATCAAGAATACGACCAACAAAAGGTGAAATTAGAGTGATTCCATTCTCAGCACAGGCAATAGCCTGATGCAGACCAAATAATAAGGTCAGATTACAGTGAATGCCTTCTTTTTCGAGAATTGCGGCAGCTTGTATCCCTTCCCAAGTCGCTGCAATTTTAATCAACACACGTTCGCGCGAAACTCCTTGAGCTTCATACATTGCAATCAAATCCCGACCTACGGCGACACTGGCATCAGTATCGAAGGAAAGGCGGGCATCCACTTCTGTAGACACTCGACCCGGAATAACTTCGAGAATTTTTCTTCCAAATGAAACGGCTAAGCGCTCAAAAGCAAGAGTGGCTACTTGTGCCGCTGTTGCATCTTTACCTAACGTATCTCTGGCACCTTTCAAGGTATCATCGACGATCCCTTGATATTGTGGCATTTGAGCGGCGGCTGTAATCAAGGATGGATTAGTTGTTGCATCACGCGGAGTGAAAGTTTCAATAGCTTGTATATCGCCAGTGTCAGCAACAACTACAGTAATTTCTCTAAGTTGTTCAAGTAATGTTTTTGCCATTAGGGGCTCCAATAATTTTAAAATTTAAAAACATCAGGACGTGTGCCTATCATTTTCTAATTACAACTAAAAAATGCAAGCCTAACATCCAATATAATTGCGGGTGGGGGAGATAAGTTAATACCGTAAGCGGCCTTTATCATAAAAAACCAAGCTACTCACGGTTATGCTGAGCAAGCAGTTAGCTGATATCCAGTGAGCTATTTTCCTCAGTACTCATAAAGTCAAATCCTTTACTTTGGAAAAATAATTATCGATAGCCATCAAGCGTAAAACGGAATACATTTATCTTTTAAATATATAATGTACGACAATCAGCTTATATTCGTCCATATATCTAACACGGCGAATAAGACAGCTCGGTGAAATCACACTTTTTCAGGAATTGCCCTTGCTGCAATAACTTGCCTAGTCAAATATTTTGAGACGCCACTTGAAGGCGGCAATACTGTTTGTTTTTGCATATACTTAGTGACTCCGCTAACTTTATGCAATATCTTTGCAGCCATCGCCTGTTTTTCTACGTACTTTGCAACCCCACTTTTAATCGGAACTTCTTTAAAAAATATAGCTTGTTTTGCCATATATTTTTCTACGCCTGTTAAAACAGACGCTTCCTTTCTAGATAATATTTGTTTTGCTACATATTTGGCAACTCCGCTTACAGGAGGTTTTTCTTTTGCCAAAATTACTTGCTCTTCCAAATATCGAGCAACACCGGTAGCAGCCGCCGCCGCAGCAGCTCTTTCGTTAGCTTTTTCCATCTCTTTTTCTCTTGCCAACTGCCGTTCTTTTTCTTTTTCTATTTCTTGCTCTTTTGCAAAAACTCGCTTCTCTTCCAAGTATCTCGCAACTATAGATGCCGCTACCTCTTTCCTCTTTGCAATGGACTCTTCTTCAAGATATTTGGCCACCCCGGTTAATGCTTCAGTATTTCTAGCGGATATAGACTGCTTTAATAAGTACTTAGAAACGCCACTTTTAATTGGGGTACTGTCTTGCTTTTCCAGATATTTAGCCACACTACTTCTTACTAACGGCGCTTTTTTTTCATCAACTGTGTGCTGCTTCATATATTTAGCAACACCAGTAAGTCTAGGTGCATTTTTTGCTTCAATAGCTTGTTTTGCCAAATATTTAGCAACGCTGCTTACAGGAAATTGCCCCATTTTCTCCAAATACCTGGCAACGCCGCTCAATGATAGCTCGCCTTCCTGATTTTCGTATACGTCAACAGCCATTAACAATTCTTTATGACTATCCAAGTCATCATCAACTTCGTCTGCTACTATTGATACTTTTTCTTGGCTTTCCAAAGCGTTTTCAATCGTGCTGACTACAGACAACGCTTCCAAGTTACTTAAATACCTCGAAACCCCGCTTGGTATCAGCACAACTTCCTTGCCTTTCAAATACCTGTCAACTCCTGTAAGTCCATTTTGATCACTTAAATATGCGGGAGAACTGGCTTGAATTTCAACTTCCCTTTTGGAACCAAAAAGTCCTGACACTAAATTGACTAGGTAATTTTGATCCACTTATCACCCCCGGTTGCGCATGTACTTTTCAACTCCGGTTCCCGCTTGCGCTGCTTTTTCTTTTGCAGATTTAGCTTGTTTTTCTAGGTATTTTTCAACCCCACTAGCCACTGCAGCATCTTTTGCTGAAACAACCTGACTTTCCAAGTATCTGGCAACACCGGTTACTGCCGCCATATTATGTTTTCTCATGTATCGAGCTACACCAGAAAGTCCACTAATGTGACCAGAATAAACCTGAGTACTATTAGCCTTTTCTTTTGGCTCACGCTTTCTCAAGAAGGCATACCCAGCCACGGCAAACACAGCCAATCCAAGCAAGTAACTTAGCATTGATTGCTCTTCCGTTTCTTCCACTCCACTGACTGCTACATCACTCGCCGCAGTTGTAGCGCGTTCAGCTTCCGAAGAACTCCCTGTAAATGTGCTTTGCTTATAATCCGCATCTTTATATAAAACTTTTGGTTCAAAGTCTGCCGCAGGGTATCTTGAATCCACAGCAACCGACTTTGCCGACTTAGTCGATACAGACTTACTTTGACTGCTATCAATATCCTGATAAATCACTTTTGGCTTAAAATCTGCTGCTGGATATTGAGTTTCCGCCCCAACTATTGGACTAGCTAATAATAGCGTGGCAACTAAACCATTCGTCAAATTATTTATTTTCACGTGTGAATCCCCCTCTATACGTTGTTTTAGAGTAGCCATATTTACGCTGCATCTCTGACCTTGCATATTAATTTATCGGCGAATTAACACACCTAATCAATATACTTAACCATATGACTAACGCAAATATGACCTTTAAAATTAAAGTACCGCTTCTACGTTTTTGACAACATTTTCAACAGTAAAGCCGAAGTGTTTCATCAATTCGCCGCCAGGTGCAGATTCGCCGAAAGTATCAATACCGACAACAGCGCCATCTAAACCAACATATTTACGCCAAAAATCCGTAATACCGGCTTCAATCGCAATACGTTTCACACCGGGTGTTAATACGCTATCTTTATATGCTTGCTCTTGTCGGTCAAATACATTTGTTGATGGCATTGAAACAACACGCGCTTGAATGCCCTTTTCTGCTAAGGCTGCTTGTGATTTTAATGCTAAATCAACTTCTGATCCGGTTGCAATGAGGATAATTTGAGCATTGCCTGCTGATTCAGAAATAATGTATGCCCCTTTTCGGATAGCTGCAATTTGTTCATCAGTACGCGCTATGAAAGGTAAGCCTTGACGGCTTAACACTAAGCTTGAAGGCCCTGTCATACGTTCAATTGCCATTACCCAGGAAACCGCTGTTTCTGTGCTATCGGCAGGGCGCCAAACATCCATATTTGGAATGTAACGCATAGCAGAAGTATTCTCAATCGGTTGATGCGTCGGACCGTCTTCCCCTTGCCCAATAGAGTCATGAGTTAAAACAGCAATGGTGCGTATTTTCATTAACGCTGACATACGTAAAGCACTTTTCGCATAATCAGAGAACATATGGAATGTTCCGCCGAAAGGTATTAAACCGCCATGTAACGCCATACCATTCATGATAGTGAACATGCCAAACTCACGCACACCATAGGAGATGTAATTTCCCATCTCTTTACCACTTACATGCTTAAAGCTGCTGCAACTTGTTAAGTTAGAGCCGGTTAGGTCCGCAGATCCACCTAAAAATTCAGGTAATGTAGGAGCTAATCCGCCAATTACTTTTTGTGAAGATTGACGTGTGGCAAGATTTTCTGCTTTTGCGTTGGTTTCTGAAATCAATGCGTCAGCCGCTGCCTTCCAATTAGCCGGTAGATCACCAACCATGCGACGTTTGAATTCTGCTGCTAATTCTGGGTATTCCGCCTCATAGGCTGCGAATTTTGTATCCCATGCCGCTTCGGCTCGTTCGCCTTTTGCTTTAGCATCCCAACCCGCGTAAACATTTTCTGGAATGACAAACGCTTCGTGATCCCAACCTAAAGCAGCTTTAGTTAAATTAATTTCAGGCTGACCTAGAGCCGCACCATGACATTCATGAGTACCTGATTTGTTTGGCGAACCAAAACCAATGGTTGTTTTGCAGCAAATGAGCGACGGCATATCAGTCATCGCTTTGGCCATGACAATTGCCTTATTAATCTCATCAGGGTTATGTCCGTCTACTGACAAAACATGCCAACCGTATGCTTCAAAACGTTTTACCGTATCATCCGTGTACCAGCCATCAATATGGCCGTCGATAGAAATTCCGTTATCATCCCAGAAAGCGATTAAGTTGCCTAAACCCCAAGTACCCGCTAATGAACAGGCTTCATGTGAAATGCCTTCCATCAAACAGCCGTCGCCCATGAATACATAAGTATGATGATCGACGATTTTATGACCGTCTCTGTTGAATTGATCCGCAAGTAACTTTTCAGCCATTGCAAAACCAACACCATTAGCAATACCTTGACCTAACGGCCCAGTCGTTGTCTCAATGCCTGGAGCATAACCGTACTCAGGATGTCCCGCACATTTCGAATGTAGCTGACGGAAAGAGGCTAATTCGCTCATGGGCAAATCATAGCCACTCAAATGCAATAGTGAATAAATCAGCATTGATCCATGCCCATTGGAAAGAACAAAGCGGTCGCGGTCCGACCATTTCGGATTGGACGGATTGTGGCTCAAGTGATCATTCCACAACACCTCGGCAATGTCCGCCATGCCCATAGGTGCGCCTGGATGCCCAGAGTTTGCTTTCTGCACGGCATCCATGCTCAAAGCGCGTATGGCGTTCGCTAATTCTCGACGCGAAGTCATATTCTTCTCCTTACTATTGATTGATTACTAAATGGTGACTTTTCAGTCTACTAGACTCTGTCACGAAATGTTCTTTGGTATTCTTGCCCAGCAAAGAATAGAACGAGTGGTCGTAGCCACTCGTTCCTGTGTCGCTATTCTAAGTTAGCGTGTCTTTCCCTCATTACTTCTTCAGCAATTCCCTTTTCATGGATAATATGCGAAACAGTTGCTTCCAAAAATAACAAGGTAGATAGCTCAAACACAGTCCCCATAGGCATGCCTAAAACCTTACCATACTGCTCCTGACTACCGATTTGAAATACGGCATCTGCCATATCGCCAATGGTTGAGCTGCTTTTCGCAGAGATCAATACGATGCTGGCACCTATTTTTCTTGCATTTTTAGTGAATGCTATTAATTGCTCAGTTTCTCCTGACCCGGAAATAATGATCAATAAATCGCCTGCTTTAATGCTTGGCGTCACAATTTCACCTACGACACTGACGTCGTAACCGCCATGAACCAGTCTCATTGCAAAGAAATTACCGACAAGCTTTGAACGCCCAGCACCTGCTATAAAAATCCGCTTGGCGTCATCAAGCAATTGAGTCAGCTTTACATCATACGTATCATCTGTAGCTTCAAGAACACCTGAAATCTTTTCTATGATAAGTTGCTGATGCATAATTTATACCGCGTCAACCAATTCGCGAATCTCACGCGCAGCATCAGCAGGTGATGCTGCGCCATAAATGGCTGCGCCAACTACGATAATATTAGCACCAGCTCTAACAACATCTTGCACAGTTGATGCGTTAATGCCGCCAGCGACAGAAATTCTAACGGGCAAGCCTAATGATGCGATGTCAGTTAAGTCCGCAAAAGGAGTATGACCTGCTGCTTGCGCATCAAGACCTGTGTGAATTCCCATGATATGCGCGCCTGCTTCAGCAGTTGCTCTTGCGCAAGCTATTTTATCGTCTACATTAATCAAATCGATTTGAGCTTCTGCACCGTGTGCGTTTGCTGCTTTAATAACGCCAACGCAAGTCGCAAGACCAGAAACGCCTAATACTGTACAAATATCAGCACCTGCTGCGTAGAAAGGTGTTGCTTCATATTCACCTGCGTCCATTGTTTTAAGATCAACTAACAGTAATTTATCTGGAAATCTTGCTCTAAGCTCTTTGACCAGATTAACACCATTGTGTTTGATACATGGAGTTCCAATTTCAAAAATATCAACATGCGGTGCTACTAAAGTAGCAAGTGCGACTGTTTGGTCGAAATCCAATGAATCTAATGCCATTTGTATTAATGGTTTTGCCATGATGCGTGCTCCGATGGTTTATAGTAATAGTTATAATTTTAGTTACTTACTCTTTATGCGAATGCAACTTTAAAGTAGAAAGGGGACCGATGTCAATGCCAAATGCTCAATGTTCTGCCTTAGCACATAGATACGGTCGAATTAAGAGCTACATCCATACATAATGTTATGTGCTTTATCTATATAACCAAGACCATCCAATCGATTACACCTCTATGAGCTTTTTTTGCATTGAACCCACTCATTTAACATAAACTCCGTCGTTCTTTTAAACGGATATTAGAACAACTCTAAGCAAATAATTATGCTACATTGAACAGTCGTTATATTTGCGTTACTGATGTTCTACCTACTGATTCCAGAGAAATCATCATGCTATGATTCCAATTTCAAGTATTTTTTCTTGCTTGCCCTATTCGTGCCTTACGACAACCTCGCCAGCAGCCTTTAATTAACGCAAGCCATTGAATTATATAAATTCAATGATTTATCAACATCATAACACCCCTCAAAACTTTAACTAATGAAATATCGACTCAATTTTTTCATTGCCTTACACCAAGTACCAGAGCCTATATTTTGCCAAAATCCACCTGCCTATTCGCCTTACATCCGATGTAAATTATAATAACAATACACTACCTTAAAGAGAGAAACTCCTAATGGAACCATTTACCAACATACGCGCACTCATCATCGATATGGATGGCGTTTTATGGCACGGCGACCAGCCGACACCTGGATTGACTGACTTTTTTCAAACCTTACGCGACCAACAAATACGCTTTATTCTGGCTACCAATAACGCTAGCCTTACACAGGAGCAGTATGTAACTAAACTGGCAAAGATGGGCGTAAAAGTATCCCGCAATGAAATCCTTACATCCAGCATGGCTACCTCACTTTACCTGAGCGAACATAACGACCCTACAAAGAGTCGCGTATTTGTAATCGGCGAAGATGGCGCTAGACAGCCGCTCATTGAACGCGGCTTTACCCTAACCGGGCTGTATGAATTAAATGATGACAAAGCTAATCCCAACATGGGGGCCGATATAGTTGTCTGCGGCAAAGATCAAACCTTATCCTGGGACAAACTGGCAACCGCAACGTTGAATATTCGCGCAGGAGCCCAATTCATTGGCACCAATGCCGATTCCACGTTGCCGACAGAACGCGGACTCACTCACGGCAACGGCGCAATCCTGGCTGCATTAACAGCGGCCACCGGAGTAACACCGACCATCATCGGCAAACCCGAACCCATCATCTACCAGCAAGCCCTCGCGTTGCTGGGCGTTGATCCGGCCCAAACAGTAGCTATCGGCGACCGTCTTGAGACCGACATTCTTGGCGCCGTTCGCACCGGCATACGCAGCCTTATGGTTTTAACCGGCGTATCTACTGAAGCAGATCTTACTGCATCGGATTATCAACCAACCTGGATCATGCAAGACATCCGCGCTGTAACCCAAGCATTAAAAACCCATCATTAATTGACCTTTATACGCATTACAGCCAATTGATAGCTCTTACCATAAGCGCTATCATGAAAAAACCTAAATCTACCGGAGCAGTTGCAATGAAAAAATTTATCAATAGCATCGATACCCTGCTTGACGAGAGCCTCTCTGGCTTCGCCAAAGCCCATGCAGATATAATTCAATTCAACACTCAACCCCACTTCATTCAACGCATAAAGCCCACCGCGCCGGGTAAAGTTGCGTTGATCTCCGGCGGCGGTTCAGGTCACGAGCCTTTGCATACCGGATTTGTCGGCTCTGGCATGCTGGATGCCGCCTGCCCCGGCCAAATATTTACCTCCCCTACTCCCGATCAAATGCTGGCTGCGGCACAAGCTGTCGAAAACGGCGGCGGAGTTATATTCATCGTCAAAAACTATGCCGGCGACGTTATGAATTTTGAAATTGCTGCCGAAATGCTCGATTGCCCACACGAAACCCTATTGGTTTGCGATGATGCTTCCTTCCCCAAAAATCATAGCACCGGGCGACGCGGCGTTGCAGGCACCCTGATTGTTGAAAAAATCATCGGTGCAGCCGCCGAATCTGGCGCAGATTTGGCTACCTGCAAGGCATTGGGCGACCGGGTCAATCTTGTTACTGCATCCATGGGAGTAGCATTAAGCAGCTGTACCGTACCCGCTTTAGGCAAACCCACTTTCGAAATTGGCGAGAATGAGATCGAAATGGGCGTTGGCATTCATGGAGAGAGAGGGCGTGAACGCATTGCCATGAGCAGCGCCTCCGAAATTGTCGATTATCTGACAGACATCATCGATGAAGAACTGAAGCCGCAAAAAGGCCAATCGGCGTTATTGCATATCAATGGTTTCGGGGCGACACCTTTAATGGAGCTGCATCTAATTTATCAACTGGCATCCCAGTACTGGGAAAAACGCGGCATCAACATCTGCCGCTCACTAGTTGGAAACTATACCACCTCGCTTGATATGGCAGGCTGCTCGATCACCCTGAGCCTACTTGATGAAGAACTGCTCCATCTGTGGGATGCTCCCGTCCATGCAGCGGCTTTACGATGGGGCTGCTAACCTGAATAAAGCACGCAGAACATCAAGCCCCCCCTTATTTGCGATATTCTATTGCAAGCTGATTTTTTAGGTTAAATGCTCCGCCAAAACCTCAACCAGCGCACAAATCATTAATTGGCTGGTTTTAGCGCCTGCATCAATATGCCCTCGACTGCGCTCCTCCAAAAAAGAAGCGCGCCCCTTGGTAGCCAACATATCCCGGGTAGATTCCATACCGACAATGGCAGCTCCTGCGATATTTGCCAGTACATCTGCTAATGCCACCGAATCGACCGCATCCTGCCGCAAGCTTACCGCCACCGGAATCAACACATCCAGCATCGTTTTCTCGCCGGCATCAGCCTTTCCTCGCTGCTTGACCGCATCCACGCCGCTACCGAATATCTCAGCAAAAGCTTGCAAATCTAAAGCCCTATCCCGAGCCGCCTTGCCCATCGCAACAAACAGCGTACCGTATAAAGAACCTGACGCGCCGCCTACCGCCGTCATTAAGGTCATACCGATTTTCTGCCAAGCCGTCGCCCAGTCAAGCTGTGCCAACTCGTCGCTTTGAGCAACCAAGGCCTTCATACCACGTTGTAGATTAGTCACATGATCGCCGTCGCCGATAGCCTGATCCAAAGCCGTCACTTCTTCAGCATTAGTTTCGATTACGGAATTTATTGCCTGTATCAGGCTGGGTAATAATGTCGGAACAAATTGCATGTCATCCTCCAATTAATAGAAAGTACTTAGGGTGATACACTCTTCTCACCCGCCCTGGAAATCATACCTCAAGCTACACCCAATAAGTGAAGCTAAAAATAACCATAAACTTAATTTGTTCTCTATACGTTCTTATGTTATATTTTTTAAAAACAAACCAAGAACAAATTATGCTTAAATCACTTACCAGAAAACAACAGGAAATCTTTGATTTCTTATTACAAAATCAAGACAAGTTCTCACACCCTCCCACACTGGAAGAGCTTTGCGTGTGCATGGGTTTAAAGTCACGCGGCTCCTTGCACAACCACATCAAGGCCTTGATTAATGAAAACCTAATCGAAGCGCCGGAACGCAAACAACGCGGTATTCGCCTGACAGAATACGCCAAACAAATGATTTATCATGCCGACAATCAAAACGCACTGCCTTTTGTCGGATTTATTGCGGCAGGAAAGCCCATCGAAGCGGTCGAAAATATCACTTACATGACTATCCCTGAGCAGCTTAGAACACAACAGCGCTGCTATGTTCTCAGAGTAAAAGGTGATTCCATGCTTGAACAAGGCATCTACGATGGCGACTGGGTAATTATCGAACAACGCAGCTATGCCCGCAATGGAGAAATTGTGGCGGCCTTGATCGACAAAGCCGAAGCCACATTGAAATTTATTGAGCAATACCCGCACGAAACATTACTTATACCCGCAAATTCAGCCATGGAAGCAATGCGCTACAACCCGGAGCAAGTGGAAATCCAAGGCGTATTAGTGGGCCAAATGCGTAGTTACACTCAAAATCATTAGGAGAAAATATCATGTTGCAACAACGAATACATATGCGCGACCAAGTAACCAATCGACTCGAAATCATTATGGGAGATGACAAACCACCCTTCATCGAACGTCTGGAGGAATTTGCAACATCGCTATTGTTTATAGCCATAATAATTATTCTTGTTCGCTTATAAAGCCATAAACCGACTAATGACCAATATATCTTGAATAAATCATCAACAATAGATATGGTTCCTACTGAAATAATTGCGCATTCCACTTAGCAAACTATCCCCCGATCACAATATCTTTAATACGCATTATACTTCGCACGGTTACGGTTGAGGAAATGATAGCGAGTTGATTTTTGTCGATAGCAAGGCGCTGAAACAGGCGCATAGCAAGCTATGAAACTGTTTCAGCAACGCGGCTATCGGCATAAAATCAGCCGCTAGGAA
>JADHTX010000088.1 GCA_016784875.1 Methylobacter sp. | reverse complement strand
CGCATTGACACAGCAACTGATTTCAACGCTGCTTATTATCGGGGTATCGGTGCTGTTCCTTGCCGTCGGTTTATCGGCGCGTTTGCAAAAGCTGATTACCGCGCCGATTATCAAACTCACCGATTTAACCCGGCAGGTCACGCTGTCCCGCGATTACAGCCCGCGTGCGATAAAACACGGTCATGATGAGACGGGAACCCTGATTGACGGCTTCAATCAGATGATGGACGAAATCGAATCCCGCGACAAAGCCCTGCAACAGAACAACTGCGAACTGGCTGGGGCCAGACAAGCGGCCATCGACGCCTCCGACGCGAAAAGCAGCTTTCTGGCCAATATGAGTCATGAAATACGCACGCCGATGAATGGCGTGCTGGGCATGTTGGAATTGCTGAGCGACACGCCGTTGCAGGACGAGCAGCAGGAATTTGCCAGAACGGCGCGTAATTCGGCCTTTGCGTTGCTGGATGTCATTAACGACATTCTCGATTTTTCCAAAATTGAAGCCGGGCGGCTGGATATTGAAAAAATCGAGATGGAACTGTTGCCGCTATGCGAGGACGTGTCGGCATTGTTATCGGAAAAAGCCAATGACAAAGGCATAGAGCTGACCTGTTTTATGCATTCCGATGTGCCTGCCGTCATTGTCAGCGACCCGACCCGATTGCGGCAGGTTTTGCTGAACTTGATGGGCAATGCAGTTAAATTCACTTCGTCGGGCGAGGTTGCATTACAGGTATCCCTGTACAAACCGGCGCACGACGGCCATGCCGAGATTAAATTTGCGGTCAAAGATACCGGTATCGGCATTCCTTTGCAGCAGCAACACAATCTGTTCGAAGCGTTCAGTCAGGCCGATGTTTCCACCACCCGCCAGTTTGGCGGCACCGGCCTGGGTCTATCGATCAGCAAGCAACTGGTCGAACTGATGGGCGGCATGATTCATATCGACAGCAAGCCGGGCAAGGGTTCGACATTCTGGTTTCAATTGCCGGCGCAATTAGTGGAATCGGCTCAGAAAAACGACAGTCTCGCAAATATCGGCAGCAAAAAAGTGCTGATCGTGGACGATAACGAAACCAACCGTCTGATTCTGGAACATTATTGCAGTAATTGGGGCATGCAGTATGCCGGCTATGCGAGCGCAGAAGCCGCGTTAGCGGCGTTTGCCGACCTGTCCGGGCCGCCTTTCGATTGCGCGGTGATCGATTATCACATGCCGAACATGGACGGATTGCAGTTAGCGGCTGAAATCCGCAAGCACGCATTTTATGCAAGCCTGCCTCTCTTAATGTTGAGCTCAGCCAGTTGTCCGGTCCATGCGCAAGGCATCGATATTTGCCTGATGAAGCCGGTACGACAAACCCTGCTGTTCAAAAGCCTGGCCAAACTGCTGCTGCCGCATCAGCGTCAGGATAGTATGGCTAAGCCAGTCATGCTGCCATCGTTTACCGCGCATGTACTGCTGGCCGACGATAATAACGTCAACCAGAAAGTAGCCGGCAGTTTTTTGCAGAAACTGGGCGTCAGCGTCGATTTCTGCGATAACGGCAAGGAAGCGCTGGAAGCGATCAACCGGCAGGATTACGACCTGGTTTTTATGGATTGCCACATGCCGGTTATGGACGGTTATCAGGCGACGGAAGCGATCAGGCAGTGGGAAGACAGGAATAATTTACCTCGATTGCCGGTCATTGCGATGACCGCTAACGTCTTGGCAGGCGATCGCGAAAGATGCCTGCAAGGCGGTATGGATGATTACCTGGGCAAACCGATACAGCAGCAAAACATCATCGATCTATTGACTAAATGGTTGCCGACTGTTCAACATGGAAACGCTCAGGTCATTCGCCGGGAAACAGCTGTCAACAGTAATACCGGCGCCATCGGTATTGAGGCTGTGATTCATGAAAATGCCGCTAAATTGTATTTGGAGGCGAGCTTTTACCGGGAGTTTCTGAATGAGTTTTATCGTCAGGATCGAGGCACGCCCCGGAAAATCAGGCAATTGCTGGAAGCGAAGCAGTATGATGCGGCCGGAGAACTGATTCATCGCATCAAAGGATCAGCCGGCAACCTCGGGTTTTTAGATATTTTTGAGACGGCAACAAATACCGAAAAAGCGGTTCGCAACCAGGCGGCCAAACAGGACATTATCGATAGCTTTAGCGATTTTGAAGTTAAAATGGAGCAATTGATGACAGCTATCGAAAGCCTGCACCCTGAAAAAACAGAACACGAGACTCAACAGCGAACGGAAGATAACAGTGTGGACCTAACCGCCGACGCATTAACGCAACTGGCAAAAAACCTGCTCAGGCATAGCTGTCGGGCCAGACAGGATTCCCGCAAACTTGCCTTACTTTTACAAAATAGCGCCTATACGGAACATGCCGAGAAAATCGAAGCGGCGACCGGTCGACTGGATTATCGACAGGCCCGGCAATTGTTGCTTAAGATTCAGGCGCAAATAATGCAGGGAGAGCCGGTTGACAGCTAACGACAGCGTCATTCTGGTGGTTGATGACGATCCGTTGAACGTGAAATTACTGATCGGTATCTTGGAGTCCGCATACGAAGTGTTATTTGCCCTGGACGGACCAAAAGCCGTCGAATTGGCCGTTCAGGAACAGCCCGACCTGATTTTACTGGATGTACTGATGCCCGGTCAAAACGGTTACCAAACCTGTCGACAGTTAAAGGCTAAAACCGACACTCGGGATATTCCGGTGATTTTTATCAGCTCCCTGTCCGACCATGAAGATGAAGCCAAGGGGCTTAACTGCGGGGCCATTGATTACATTAGCAAACCGGTCAATGCGGCGATAGTCAAATCCCGGATCGGCAACCACCTGGAATTGAAACACGCCCGCGACCTGTTGAAACAGCAAGCGACTATCGACCAGCTGACCGGCATCGCCAATCGCCGCCGCTTTGACGAGTTTCTATTGCAGGAGTGGCGTACGATGCAGCGCGAAGCCAAACCGCTGAGCGCCATTATGATCGATATTGATTATTTCAAGCCGTTTAATGATCACTATGGTCATGCGGCCGGAGATGCGTGTTTAAGCAAGGTGGCGAAAATCATGAACCAAGTGATTTCCAGGCCCTCCGACCTGCTGGCGCGATACGGCGGTGAAGAATTTGTCTGCGTGCTGCCGAATACGGATCGGGACGGCGTAGAGCATATTGCGGAAAACTTGCGCGATGCGGTTCAAGCGTTGGCCGAACCTCATAATAAATCGGCGGTTGCGCATGTCGTTACCGTCAGTTTAGGCTGCGCAACAACGATACCGACATCCGATCAATTATTGTCGAATTTTATCAACAGCGCTGATCATGCCCTGTATCGGGCCAAGGAACGGGGGCGAAATTGTGTGATGAGTCACCCGCTGATTGATGATACCGGCGATGGTTGATATATACTTCGCCCGGCCACGGTTGCGGATTCCTAGCGGCTGATTTTATGCCGATAGCCGCGTTGCTGAAACAGTTTCATAGCTTGCTATGCGCCTGTTTCAGCGCCTTACTATCGACAAAAATCAACTCGCTATCATTTCCTCAACCGTAACCGTGCGAAGTATATTCCTTTATGCTGATTGATTAAGCGCTCATAAAATAATCGATTGTTAGCCTGTTTTAATCCGCTCCCGACGGTTAAAGCCGGAAAATATTTCAGGGCACTAAGACTTAGTGCTTGCATCTCCCTCCAGTTATTCATGTCAGGTTACATTAAACAGGCCTGCTTGGCTGTTGCGTGGCCGGTTCCAATAGACATCAATAATGTACTGTTGCCAATACGCCAGCAAGATTTAATACCCAATCTAAAGCTAACGGTTACTTAGACGTGATTTGCACCTGCTATACTTCGCACGATTACGGTTGAGGAAATGGAATCTTAGAAACAGATGATATAGTCAGGTTAAATCGATTAATGAAATAAGTCGTGTGATGGATAAACAAACCATTGCCGAGTTTGTTGAAAATCAGGAAATATTCGATGAATTAAATGAGACAGACGTTGATTATGCTCAAAGTTAATATTTAGGCAGACCTAGTCAGCTATCAGAATTCAGTGTGTAGAGTTTAGTGAGGTAGAAAATATAAAAGGGGGGATTGCCCTGCAATCCCCCCTTTTATTAAATCTTAAAAAACAACCTTAGAAGCTAAGGAACATTTGTTTAAGAGATTTGAATTTTTCTACAGTTTCAATCATTAAGGTTTTTGATTCTTCAACATCACCTTTTTTTAGAGCTGAACGAGAATGTTTAAGAAGGGCATTTGCTCTTTCTTTTTCTCTATTCACAGTAGCGCTCTCAATTCGATTTAATGCTTGTTTTGCTTCTTTCATTAGATCTAAGACAGCGTCTTCTTTCGCACCACTATTTAATGCTTCCAAAGCGGCTTCAGCTGCTGCAATTGATTCATCAAATGCTTCAAGAACACCTTCTTGTGATTGGTTTTCTATTTTGCCTTGTGGTTTTGCCATTGCAGTTGGAGCTGCTGCAAGCATCGCTGTGCTGATAAATGAAGCAATTACTAATTTTTTCAATAAAGCCATTAGACTTTTTCCTCGTGGAAGTGGTAGGTTTTGATGTTCATGTGTAATAAATTAAATGCACACCGAAAATATTGTAGCATAGGCATAGAGGAATTATCTTAATAAATAATAACTTGTACTTTGCATGGTTATTATTTTTGGCTATTGCCGTCGACAGACTAATGCCCTCTTCACCAGCATTCCAACGTCACTGATGCGACTTACGCGTTTATAGCTCGCCACCAAACAACCGAATTCGCCAATCCGTTTTTCAGCGTCATCAATCGTCTCTTTGTACTTGGCATCACCACTTTTAGGACTTACCACCTAACATTTGGATGCTACTTTTCAGTAGTAGGTTACAATAATTTATAATTTTTTCTTTTCAGGAAAATTTCATAGCCTTGTATAACCAATACTTTCATTTTAGCGAATTACCGTTTTCCATCGCGACCGATCCGCAGTTCATTTACATGAGTCCGCGCCATCAGGAGGGTTTGGCTCATCTTCTTTACGGCATAAATTTTAGCGGCGGATTTGTCGCTTTAACCGGCGAAGTGGGCACCGGCAAAACCACGCTTTGCCAATGCCTGTTGCAACAAATCCCCAAAAATATCGATATTGCCCTGATATTGAATTCAAAACTTACAGCGCTCGAATTATTGGCCACCCTCTGCGATGAATTGGGCATTCGCTATGACAAAAACCTGCAATCGTTAAAAAACCTGATCGACTGTTTAAACCGGCACTTACTCACCGCCCATGCCAACGGCAGGCGTACGGTTTTGCTGATCGATGAAGCGCAGAATTTGAGCCTGGAAGTACTGGAACAAGTTCGCCTGTTGACCAACCTGGAAACCCATAAAACAAAATTACTGCAAATCATTCTGGTCGGCCAGCCTGAATTGCAGGCATTACTAAAACGCAAGGATTTGCGCCAGCTGAATCAACGCATTACCGCCCGCTATCACTTGTTGCCGTTATCGCTGAATGAAACCCGCGCGTATATCCGGCATCGACTGAAGGTTTGCGGCGGTCAACCGGATATTTTTAAAGACAGTGCGATACGCAAAATTTACCAACTTTCTTCCGGCATCCCCCGAGTGATTAATATCCTCTGCGACCGCGCCTTACTTGGCGCTTATTCAACCGATACTTATGTTATTACACCGAGTCTCGTCACTAATTCCGCCCATGAAACACTGGGGGTTACCGATAAAAAAACGCCTTTCTTGATCCCATTGTTAAGCCTGCTGTTTTTAGCTAGTATCGCCGCCGGTATTTATCATTGGCCCAAAGTCAATAATCAGGCACCGGTTAATTTGGCAACACCTTACCCTGCCCTGCAAACCAAATCGGACACCGTCAATCTAAATCAAAAACCGGCGATTCCGATTGAAAAAATTATCCCAGCTCCTGTCGCTAAAGCAACGAAGTTTTATGACTGGATCAATAATCCCGATCATACATTGAACACGGCGTTAATCGACGCACTGAAGCTTTGGGACAAGCCCATCCCCGACAATCATCAAGTAGATTGTCATTACGTAGAAACAACGGGACTGCGTTGTGTATCCGGCCAAGCCAACTGGAAAGACCTGCTGGCAATAAATCATCCGGCTATTCTGGAATTCTCCTTGACCGGCGAAGACAAGCGCCATGCCTTGCTTACCGGATTAGGACAATACCAGCCCATGATGCATTTTAAAGATGCGATGAACTTTCCGGTAGCCGATGCCTTGAAGTATTGGAACGGCTATTATTTAGTGTTGGAACCGCCAATACCGGATAACAAAACAATATATCCCCACCACAGCTCAGATAATGTACTATGGCTGCGCCATTTGTTAAGTCGTATTGACGGGAAAATTGAAACCGTAAAACAGCCGCGTGTTTATGATGATAACTTAATCGCTCGCGTTATCCATTTTCAGCATCAGCATCAATTACCGGAAGACGGCAAAGTGGGCAGCAAGACCATGCGGCAACTTAACAACATAGCCAATACAATCGATGTCCCTCACTTAGCAATAACCGATTAATCATGTCTTTTATTCTAAATGCCTTACGTAAATCGGAACAGGAAAGACAAGCTCTTCAGCCTGAAACCGTCACCGACAGAATTCTTCTGCCTCAGCCGCAACAACACCAAAGCAAGACCGCCAAGTTTCTTATTTTCCTTGCTGTCGCTAACATGTCGGTTATTGGCGGCATCGCCTGGTTTATCAGGAATGATTTACTGTCGACGCCAGACACAGCACAAGCCATATCCCTGCTGCCTCCTGCCCAAGAAACCGCGCTGGAATCTAAACCCCAACAGGCAGCAGAATCCAAACACGATGTAAACTCTATTGCCGAATTGCTTGACGGGCAAAAACCGGAACCGACACCATTACCTATTAAACCGGTTATCGCAAAAAAACCGGCGGCAGACACCCTTAAACAACTCGCTGCCGACGATAAATCGACACCGCCAATACCAACCGCTATCGACATTCAACCGGATCTGCCTGAACCGATAGCTGTAAAAATCGACCTGCCCTTTTTAAACGACCTGCCTTTCGACTTTCGCCAGACAATACCGAAATTCACCATCAACGTCTTCGTCTATTCACAGCAAGCTGAAGAACGCTGGGTCATGATCGATATGATCAAATATAAACCGGGACAACACATAAAAAACGCCTTACTACTGAAAGAAATACGCCCGGACAGCTTGGTCGTTGTTTACCAAAACCGGACATTCCAGGTTAAGCGGCCATAAACAAACGTAAAAAAGTCAGCTAACCACAGATTTACACCGATAACCGCCGATAAAACATTCTGTTACGCGATTTTAGCCGCGTCTTCATTGTTTTCTCTGTATTTTAAGGCAGAGTCGAGTTATTCCGCCATTGCTCACAATTGCTTCTGGAAAGCTTAGTGTTATCATTCCCGCCTTCTTTCGAAGGCTTTTTCTCGCCCAAAACCAGCCGCTCTTCAAAAGAATTTTTTACTTTCAGGACCTCAACCCCCTGAAAATCTATCGTTTTATTGCACTGGATTTACGTTCCAGCTCGCAACAAGGAATTATAATGTCTCAAATAGTTGTTTGTGCCCTGTACAAATTCGTCACCCTGGAAAATTATCAGGCTTTGCGTCAACCCCTGCACGATGTCATGGAAGCTCATCAGATTCGCGGCACCTTGTTGCTGGCCAACGAGGGCATCAACGGCACCATAGCCGGATCGCGACAGTCCATCGATACCGTACTGGATTGGTTGCGTAGCGACCCGCGTCTGGCCGATATAGATCATAAAGAGTCGTTGACCGACACACTGCCTTTCAACCGCGCCAAAGTTAAACTCAAAAAAGAAATCGTCACCCTGGGCGTAGAAGGCATCGACCCTAAACGCGTCGTAGGCACTTATGTCAGCCCTAAAGACTGGAACAAACTAATCACCGATCCTGACGTGATACTGGTGGACACCCGCAACGACTACGAATTTAAAGTCGGCACCTTTAAAAACGCGATTAACCCGAATACGACGAGCTTTCGCGAGTTTCCCCAATACGTTAAAGAAAACCTCGACCCCGAAAAGCACAAGAAAGTCGCTATGTTCTGCACCGGCGGCATCCGCTGCGAAAAATCCACCGCCTTCTTAAAAGAACAGGGCTTTGACGAGGTTTATCATCTCAAAGGCGGAATATTAAAATACCTGGAAGAAGTTCCCGCACAGGAAACGCTTTGGGAAGGCGAATGCTTTGTTTTCGACGAGCGGGTAACGGTTAATCTCCAGCTTGAAAAAGGCAATTACGACCAATGCAACGCCTGCCGCCTGCCGATCACCGAAGCCGATAAAGCCAGCGAACACTATCAGCAAGGCGTCAGCTGCCCTCATTGTTACGATAAAATCACGGCTGAACGGAAAACCCGTTTCATCGAGCGTGAAAAGCAAATGGAATTAGCCAAAAAGCGCGGCGAAGCCCATATCGGCGCAGATGCCGCTAAGACGCTTGAGCAAAAACGTGTAGCCAAAATGCAACGGCGGCAACGGGTATTGGAAAAGTAAAACGAAAAAACAACCGTATTAGCAAGTAAGTCTCGTAGGGTACGCAGTGCGTACCTTTCAACGTTCGATGGTACGCACAGTGTACCCTACATGGCTGATAACGGCTTTTCATTGCCCATCTTTTGATGACTGCGAATGTCGGGCATAAACAGCTTGCCCGACCTACCCGACTCATCCTGCCGTTCGCGAATGACCGTTTCCACTGGCAAAGAATCAGCGTTTGCCACACCCGCTCCATGCAACCGTTGCCATCGGCGAAGGGTGAATAAATCCAGTCTTGGTTAAAACCATAACGATGTATACAATGGCCTATATCGAATCAAAAGAGCATCAACATGACTTACCAGCCGCCTGCAAACATCATCGAAGTTCTCCAGAAAATTGAGTACGAAGAAGCCTTATCATTCGATGACCCACGTTATGTAAACACCACAGAGGCTCGCGGTAGTCAAAAAACGCTTGATCGACTCGCGCGGAAATTCGGCCTGCTGCTAAGTGATGGCCGTTTTTTCCCACCACTCCAAAAACATGTGTTGTTTTTTGGTCATGTAGGCAGCGGCAAAACAACCGAATTGCGCCACTACGCCAAAACCCTTAATGGTGCAGATCGATTTCTAGTGATTGAAGTTGATATTACCGTAGAGCTTGACCGAAATAACTTGAAGTACGCCGACACACTGATGGCTATGGCTCGCGCGTTACTTAGCAGCCTTGCCGAAAAGAATATTCAGCTAGGCAGTGACGCTCTTGCGGAGATGGAAAGCTGGTTTCATGAGCGTGTCTTGACATCGGATGATTTAAAGCAATTCGAGCTGGAAATTAAAAGCGGAACTGGGATCAAAGCAGGCATTCCCGGCTTACTAAATCTTTTCAGCAACTTTACCGCCAGTTTTAAAACCAACAAAACCTACAAAGAATCGTTGCGAAAAGTCATTCGTAATTCCTTTGGCGAGTTTGCCGCAGCTTTTAACAACCTGCTCAGAATAGCCGAACAATCGCTTGACGATAAAGGCATTGCCAAACGAGTACTTTTTATCATCGACGGTACGGATAAATTGCGTGGCGATGATACCCGAGACTTCTTTGTGCATGATGCAGAACAACTGCTTGCCGTTGAAGGACATGTGCTTTACACCGCGCCGCTAAGCCTGAAGTATGAAAGCAACCTGACCGGCAAGCTGGACTCCGATCTGGTGTTGCCGATGATCAAGCTTTACGAACGCGACAATCAGCGCTGGGAACCCGGCTGGCAGGCTATGCGTAACATGTTGTTATTAAGAGCCGATCAGTTGCTTTTCCCCAGTGATACTGAAATCGAGTTGTTAGTCGAACATTCCGGCGGGCATCCTCGTGAAATGTTGCGCCTGCTCAAACTGTGTTGCGAGTTTGCCGAACAAAACCTCATTGATCTCGGCACCGTGAACTTGGCGATCAAGCAGTTAGCATCAGAATATCGGCGCTTTTTAGAACCCGAAGATTACGTATTATTGGCTAGTATCGACCAGAACAATATTCATGCAGGCAATGACGAACGTACACGGAAGCTACTCTATAACCTCGCGCTACTGGAATATAACGACGGCACATGGCGACGCAGCCATCCGGTTATTCGTAGCTTGGAAGGCTATCAATTGGCAAATCCGACGCCTTGATGACCTATGGAAGCGATAGACACTTTCCGTTTTGACCATCAGAGATATACCTCAGCCTCGTCCCTGCATCCGCAGCACAACGCAGACTTCATGCGGCTGGTTAAGGACATTCGTTATGGCAGCCGTTTCCAGTTTCTGATAGCCGAATACAATGACGTACTCTATCGGGATTTTCTGATTGACCGGCTTGACACGGTTTTAACCGGTGAAGGACTAAAACCGGTACGCCTGGATATATCGCGAAAAACATATTCCGATTTTGCGGCGCTGGAAGCAAAAATGCGCAAACTCGCCGCAGACTACCATGCAATACATATCATCGATACCGATAACTGGTTTGATGCCGCGCAATGGGAAGCTTTTAACATCCGCCGCGAAGCCGTCGCGCAAAACGTACCGTTGCGTTTGATCCTCTGGCTGGACTCGAAACCGATTAGCCAACTGGCCTTGATAGCGCCTGACCTTTGGGCTTGGCGCGGCGGCGTTTTTTCGTTTGCGACGACTACGCATTATTCAGTCCCTGAACCGCGCCAAGCCAATAGCGCCTTCGACACGCGTTCATTACCTCAACGCAGTAAAAGGATTGCCGAATTACGCAGCTATCTGAAATCGGAGCCTCCGCCTCCTGACGACATTCGCTTAAACTTATTAGACGAACTGGCGGAACTGCTTCGGAGCCTTGGTGAATTAGACGAATCGCTACGTATCCGCCAGGAAGAGGCGTTACCGGCCTACAGCAAACTCGGCGACCTGCGCTCTGTCGCCGTTACTCAAGGCAAAATCGCCGACATCCTTTACGCTCGCGGCCAACTCGACGAAGCCCTGCGTATCAGCCAGGAAGAAGAGCTGCCGGTCTATAGCAAACTCGGCGACCTGCGTGAGCTTGCGGTCTGCCAAGGCCGAATCGCCGACATCCTGTACGATCGAGGCCAACTCGACGAAGCCCTGCGTATCCGCCAGGAAGAGGCGTTACCGGCCTACA
>JADHTX010000087.1 GCA_016784875.1 Methylobacter sp. | reverse complement strand
GGCAATGTACGATCGACGTTCTGAAAAAGTGCGTCAGCTCAATGGTGGACATAGGCGGCGCGTGGAGATTGCCAGAGCCTTATTGCATAAGCCGTCGGTGCTGTTGCTGGATGAGCCTACCGTCGGGTTGGACGTGCCCAGTCGGCTGTCGATTGTTGAATACGTGCATCAATTAGTCGTGGAGGAGAATTTGGCGGTTTTATGGGCTAGCCATTTGATTGATGAAATTTATCCCGGCGATCATTTAATTGTGCTTCATAAAGGACAAGTTAAAGCCAATGGAACGGTTGACGATGTTCTTAAAGTGACCAATACCCCAACGATTAAAGATGCTTTTTATATGTTGACGCAAGGAGAGTGGGCATGATTAATCCGACGGGTGGTAAATTGCATTTACCCGTAGAGCGCAGAGGCTTGAAATTACTGCATTACTGGCGCGCTATGTGGGGCATAATTTGGCGTGAATTATGGCGATTTGTTACCCAGCGTGAGCGGTTTATTTCCGCATTAGTCAGGCCTTTAGTCTGGTTGTTTGTTTTTGCGGCCGGGTTTAGAGCGGCATTAGGGCTTGCGATTACCCCGCCTTATGAGACCTATATCCTTTACGAGGTTTATATTACTCCCGGATTGATTGGAATGATTCAGCTATTTAATGGCATGCAAAGTTCATTGTCGATGGTTTATGATCGGGAAATGGGTAGTATGCGGATATTAATGGTTTGTCCGTTACCTCGCTGGTTTCTGCTGCTTAGCAAATTGCTGGCCGGTACTGGAGTATCCGTTTTACAAGTGTATGTGTTTTTAGCCATTGCGTGGTTTTATGATATCCAGGCGCCGTGGCAAGGTTATTTGTGGATATTGCCTACACTGCTATTGTCAGGCTTAATGCTGGGTGCTCTGGGCTTGTTGTTGTCTTCTTTTATAAAACAATTGGAAAATTTTGCCGGTGTGATGAACTTTGTGATTTTCCCCATGTTTTTTATGTCAACCGCATTGTATCCTTTATGGAAAATCAAAGAGTCCAGTGCGCTGCTTTATAATCTGGCGCAATATAATCCATTTTCCCAGGCTGTTGAATTAATCCGTTTCGCCCTATATGGTCAATTTAATCAACAGGCATTTATTTTTACATTACTCGCCTTTATTGTATTTATGGCAGCGGCAATTTTTGGCTACAACCCATCAAAAGGGATGATGATGAGAAAAGGCGGGGCTTGATGTTCTAAATCATAGCCTAATGAGGCTGAGGGCGCTAAAAGTAGGCGTTTTAGGCGATCTTGCGCTCATTGCCTGTGTTCATGTAGGTAATGGCATTGCAAGTTTTTGTAAGACAACGTAATAACGCATGACAATAAATTCGGTGAATATGTGAAAAATTCTTTTTTTCTGGTTATTCCAGCACAACAAAATAATCCTCTGCGTCTAAAAGAATTTGAAGCAAAGGCACTGCAACATTGGGTCGCTGAATTGCCTACGGCTAATCCGGGGTTAGCTACGCGCCTGTTGCATGACTTTCTTATAGATTTTAATACCGTTGAAATGGCGGTCCAGTTAAGGCTGGATGCATTGGAACTTTTAAGCTCAAGCGTTCATGTTATTGAAGATTATCTTCGATCCAGACTGATTAAGGCTGGATTCCCCAAAGAAGAGAATGATAAGAAAATTTTGAATGTATTGATCTCCATTGAAAAGGAATTCACTATTGGTTATTGGATGGTGGTTAAGGAGCTAACCAGGCGTGATGTCGGCTGGTTTCAAGGAAAGAATGTAGCGCTGGCAATCCAGCGCAGCATTAAAGGGCTAGGTAGTATTATTGTCAGTCATTTCATTATGGGGATGCCGATACCTGACTGGGTATGGATAGATTTACATTCGCTTTACAGTCTGAGCGTAAAAATAAAGAATGACACCAGTAAAGTTGCTAATGATATAGCTCAGTCCGCTAAGCCCAGTACTCCGGAAGAGTGTTATCGGCAGATATTGTTACTCAGTCTCGCTGATCCGACTGGCTTAATGCAAAAGGAAATTTTGTTGGTTTATAGTTTTATAGAGACGATAGGATCTTTGGTTAGCTTAAAAAAAGAACCGGTAAGCGGCCAAGTAATACAATGTGTAGTCTTAACGGACGAGGATAAATCACCTCATTATCAATATGAAGTGGGTGCTAAAAACGACTCAGTAATGTTGTATTTGGATTTTTCCAAATTATTTAAGGCTTTTAAACAAAAAGAAAAGTTGATTAATACGGCGGAGGCTCGATTTAGCTCAATGCATGTATTAAATAATTATTCCGGAAAACCTGCGGCAGAATTGTTGGATTATCTTGAGCAACGGTGGTTGGGTGTTGACCTGCAAGGCGTACCTTTTTTTAGCGATAGGACCGATCGTTATATTGCCGTAGGATTGGAGTCAACCCATGAGTTGCAAGGTGCGATGGGATCGATCAGTGATAAAGATCTTGAGCTTCTTGTCCAATCGGCATCGGACAGATTATTATCAGGTGTCTTTGAAAAAACGGGCGTCTTGTCGGTGGGTAGTTTGGTTAGTTTTAGAAAAGGTGATAGTCCGGAACATAAGCGTTCATTGGGAATAGTCAACAAGATTGTGGTCGATAAGCAAAGTGGCCGAATAAACTTTGGTATGCAATTATTGGCTCATCAATCTATCTCAGTCACTTATGTTCAATTAGATGAAGTGGGGAAAGATGCTCCGCAAAAAGGCTTGTTTTATAGCGCAAAAGAATTGGAGAGTGAAAAAAGCTATATTATTACCGATACTTTCATGTTGAAAGATGGCGATGTTATTCGAATGTTTATGAATAGTGAAGACTTTCCTGTCGTATTGAGTAATAGGAAGAATGTTGGATTAGGTTACTGGCAGTTTGAATGTCGACGGGTAGCAGAAAAGAGCAAGTCGGTATCGGTACAGGCTAAAAAAGGCTACGATTTCATTTAAATAACGCATATCGTTAAAATATAGTGTTATATGCATATAGCGCTTGAAAAGTTTTTATATCGTGGTAAGTTGGCGTGTCAAGTTGATTGTTGGTGATGATGAATTGTCGACTTTAAAAATAAGTGCCGGAATCAAATCGAGGCTGATAACGCATAGTAAAATTGTTTGTTTATATGAGTTGTCGAGGTAATCAGGTAATATGCCTTGAGCAAGAACCTGAAAATAATAAAAAATTACAATTGTGAGGATATGAAATGAGTAATGAAGAAAATGCTAAAAAAACGGTAGATGCTGCAAAAGAAACGGCTGGAAAGTTGTTTTCATCAATGATGGACTTAAAAGAAAAAAATCCAAAAGTATTTTTTGGCATTGTTGGTGGCGTAGTCTTATTGCTGCTTGTTATGATGATGAGTGGCGGCGACGATTCAAAAATAGTTTCTGGGCCATCGGCTAAGAATCTTGTTGTTGGGCAGCGCTATGTCTTGAAAAACCCCAATACTTATGAAATCGAATCACCTATTAAACTGCTTCCCGTGCCTGGATCTATGGCGGCATTTGATGATAGCGAAGAGGAAGACAAAGGTAAGGTTGAATCTTGCAGACGTATAGCTCAGGGTACTCCTGTAATTATCACCGGCTTCCAGGATTTTGCAGGAAAGAAAAATGCATTCGTTAATGTTCAGGTTGATGATGGCCAATGTAAAGGTAGTTCAGGCTGGATTTCTGCAATTGATGTTCAATAAAGGTTGACAGAATTTTTAAAAGCCTTATAATGGACAAATGAATTGAAGCGCGGGAATAGCTCAGCGGTAGAGCACAACCTTGCCAAGGTTGGGGTCGCGAGTTCGAACCTCGTTTCCCGCTCCAATTAATTTTAAAAAAGCCGCGAACTATCGCGGCTTTTTTATTTCACTTTAGGGCTGCGTAGCAAAATGGTTATGCAGTGGCCTGCAAAGCCATCTACGGCGGTTCGATTCCGCCCGCAGCCTCCATTAGTGAACCTAAAGAGACTCAAAGAAGCATATAAACCTGCAAGTCATAAGGCTTAGCGGGTTTTTTATGGCCTAACGAAATGCATCTGATGACACGTTTTTCAGCCATAACGTTGCCGTTAAGGTTGAGTATTGTTCTGTCCCTGCTTGGACTGATCTGATTTGCAATAAGGACAGGAAATGAAACTGCTTCGGTCCAACGTAGAGCGCAAATGTTTTCAACGCATTTGGCATTTCTAATAGTTGATGGATTGTAATCATACGCTGTATCAGACGCAGCGAAACAGGAGTTGAGTAGTCTCTAGAAGCGATAATCGAGTCGAGAGTCATTACGAGAATGATGTTGGATATCCAAGGAAAGAAGCAGGACGGCTGGGGCAGCCGCAGGCATTAGTGCTCGCGTAGTTTTTGCCGCTTGTTGGGCAGGGATGCTCATAAACGCTTTCGCAAAAATAGCGACTCCCATCGGATTTTAGTTCTAAATTTCAACAATGATTAATGCACTTGTGAGCTCCCCAAAATCCAGTAAGAGCCTTCTTCTTTTGAAAATACGAAGCAACGTTATTTTATTTAGCAGCGCTTATGTAGAATAAAGCTTTTAATGTTTTTGGCTAAAAAAATGATCACCTCAAATTCAAAATTAGTTGCCTTGCTCGTTTTATTTTCGACAGGGATATTGTCATCTTGTGCTGAGTTTAAAGATGCAGGAAAAACAATAGGCCATATGACTCGCGATGTTACCAGAGAAATTGGGCATGGCACTAGGGACGCTGCCATTGAAATCGGTCATGGTACAAGGCGCGTAGTCAAAAGCATTGGGCAGGAAGCTGAAGGCGCTGCGAAACCATTATCTGATGATGAATAATGTGACAGACCCGTTGCGGCCGGTTGTTTGGGTAGATCATCGAATTATCGATTCAACTTTCCTGTTTAACGCTTTTGAATGTGGTTATTCTAAAAAGCGCGGGTATATAAAATACCAATAACCCTGCAATAATACCGGCCATTCCTTCGTACACTGCACTCTGCCAACCGTAATAGCGCCATAAAAGTGCTACGACCAATCCAGTACACACTGCCAGTAGGCTTATCTTTTGTCCCGGCCTTCCTTCGCCGAGACATAAAACAATTAACAATGGAGCAAAGGCACTGGCTAAACCGGACCAAGCCATTATGACCAGACTGAATACGCTTTGACCATTTACCAGTGCCCAGGTCAGGGCGCACATAGCAATTAAAACAGTTCCCATTTTGACGATTAGGGTGTTTTCAATCTTATGAGGCAACAAGTCATGGGTTAAGGCTGCGGAACAACTTAATACCAATGAATCTGCGGTGGACATGGTCGCGGCAAAAATACCGGCTAACATCAAGCCTACAAATACCGGCGATAGCAATTGTTCGGCCATAGTTGGGAGTGCTAATTCAGCATCGAAGCTGCCGGTGTCCCCAAGGCAGACGCGAGAAAGCATGCCTACACCGACAGCCATACTATAAAATATAAGGTAGGAAATGTAATACCAGATTCTGGCTTGTAGCATTTTTCCCGAGTCATTTAAGGTCATAAAACGAACCATAATATGGGGTTGGCCTATGACTGACAGACCGGCAAACAGCCAACTGGCGGCGAACAAAAGCGCTCCCGCCAATCCTGGTAAGGCAAGGTCTTTAGGGAACCAGTCAAGAAAGCCTTCAACGGTATCCATTTGCTCAACTGCATCAGAGATACCTCCAAGAGAGGATACGGCGACAACTAGCAACAAGCCCATGGAGAACATCATCACGATTGATTGCGCTGCATCTGTCCAGATGGATGCGCGGATGCCGCCTGCAAAACAATAGGTGATGACCATGGCCGTACCAAGAACGACACCAGCCCAAGAAGGCCAGCCGAACAGTACATGAAGGGCTTTACTGCCGGCAACAAGTTGGGCGCTGGCATAGGCGAGTAAAAAGACCAGTGAAATGATTGCGATCAGTCGTTGGAGTACTCTATGTTGGGCGTTATCGCCATACCAACGACTTAATACAGCGGCATAGCTGACTTCGCCGGTAGTTTCTGTCGCTGTTCGTAAGCGTGAATGCACAAACATAGAAGCGATAAAATCACCGGCAATCCAGCCTATCATCAACCAAATTGAAGCTAGTCCCGTGGCATAGGTATAGCCGATAACGCCGATAAACATATAGCCGCTGTTATTGGTAGCTACTGCGGACAGTCCGACTAGCGCCGGAGAGATTGATCCGCTGGCTAAATAATAATCCTTTTTGGTATCTTGGCTTTTAAATACAGAGCCAACACCAATGGCCACAAATAGAACCATGAAAAATAAAAAACTCGTAACCATTTAAGTATTCCTTGTGAAAAAATTATGCCTATTCAATATCCTCGGCTAGTTATTTACTGAGGAATATGTGAGCAAGCTGGTTTCCACCGAGGAAAAACCCTTTTATGGGGCGTTTTCGCGGTGGCTGTCTTGTGTGTTGGTGGCTATTTATTTGTGGGTTAACATATCATTAAATATTATCGATCAATAACAAGCACCCGGAATTTGGGTGCGTTCTGTAGGAGTGAAAAAGTTGTTGCGGTCGGAATAAGTCTGTTCGAGATCAGGCAATACCGGGATGTCGATTGTCCTAGGCTTAACTTAGTTTGACCCGTTGCCCGCTAGTTGAAGACTTCAAGGCGGCAACGATTATTTGGCAGTTGGTTTGGGCGTCGTTCAGCGACAGCTTCGGGGCAGTGCCGTTTAATACGCAATCGCTGAAATGTTCGATTTCCAGCCGGAAGTGATTTGCCGTAGGCAGCTGCTCTTCACCTTGTTGACCGTCTTCGGTCCACCAAGAAATCACCGGCACATCGTTGGGCATAGACCAGACGTTGTGGCATTTTATACCGCCTTTGGTGCCGATGATTTCATATTCGCAACGTCTTGCTCGTTCAAAACTGAAGTCGAAATGGGCATATTTTCCGTCGCCAAAATCGATGATGCCGCTGGTCGCAACATCGGCCCCGCTGTCTATATATTTGGCGATGGTGGTTACCGAGACAGCCGGTTCGTTAAAAAACATCCGCGCAGAATGAATCGCATAACAACCGATGTCCCACATCGCGCCGCCGCCGTTTTCGACGCTTTCGGTCAGGCGGTAAAGCCGGGCAGGTTTCATCATGAAAGAAAAGCTGGAGCGCACCGACCTGACTTCGCCGATCGCTCCCGATTGAATCAGTTCGAGTACACGCGCATGTTGCGGATGGAAGCGGTACATAAAACCTTCCATGACGGTGACTTTTTGCTGCTGTGCGGCGGCCTTAATGGCTTCAATATCGGCCACATTTAACGCCATAGGCTTTTCGCATAGGACATGTTTTCCGTGTTCGATGGCACGTAGCGTCCATTCGGCATGTTCATGGTTGGCAAGCGGCAGGTATACGGCATCAATTTCAGGATCATCGAGTAAAGTTTGCAGGTCGTCGTAACTGCGTACCTGTTGCTGTTGGGAGGCGTATTTCGCCAGCGTTTGTGCGGCTGCGCCGGGACGACGACTGGCTATTGCAACCAGCTCTGCATTGGACGCTTCGACGATTGCCGGCATCAGGCGCTCGTTGATGCGCGCCGCACCTAAAATACCCCAGCGCAATTTGCTTTTGTTATTCATCAGATTTACCTTGAGTTTGGGTTTACTTTACCAGCGGATGATCTTTCGGCAATTGCCGTGCTATCCATAACGCAAGTTTATGCTTCATATTCACCCCGTTTTCCTGGTCGATTGCCAGCGGTTGAATAAGTTGATCATTGACCAACAGACGATATAGACATTCAGTCTTGTCTTTTGCCGAATCGGTCGAGGCAAAGTTTGCGTAGCCCCGATTTTTCGCGTAATTTTCACCGACTTCCATTGCTTTTTTTAGCAGTTGAGGTTCGTTTTTTAACTTAGCCATTGAGTCCGTCCTTTTTCAATATGATGATTACTGTCTTATGATTTTTTTAAAAAATCCCACTCGCTGTCAATAAATCCTTGTAGAGGGTGGTACTGGTCTTTGTAGTTCATTTTCCGGCAGTTGGCAATCCAAAAGCCGAGATACAACCACTCCAGTCCTTGATTTTGCGCATATTGTATTTGCCATAACACCGCATAAACGCCAAGACTGGAGCTGGAAAAGTTCGGGTCAAAGAAAGTGTAAACGGCGGAGAGGGCATCATCAAGGCGGTCTACAATCGCAACAGCCGCAAGTTCGTCGGCACAAAAGAATTCTATAAATTGGGTATTGCACCATGAACTGCCCAAAAAGTTAATGTATTCATCAGGGGATGTGTTGGCCATGTTACCTTCGGCATGACGGTGATTTTGGTAGCGCAGATATAGGTCGTAATGGGCTTGTTCGAAAACGGCGGGTTTGATGATGACGGTAGTTTTACGGTTTTTTTGCAAACAACGCTTTTGGTTGCGGTTGGGTTTAAATTGCGCTACGGGTAAGCGTACCGGAACGCATTGCGAACATTGCGCACACTGAGGGCGATAAACATCATCACCGCTACGTCTGAAACCGTGCGTAATCAGCAGCGAATAAGTGGCGGTATTCAGCCTGAATGATGGATCGATAAACGCGGTTTGAGCAAGCTTATCATCCAAATAACTGCAAGGATGCGGACTGGTAATTAATAAAGGGATTGAGGTCATGATAAATTCAAGCTGTGTTTAGTAGGCCGGTTGCCTAGTTTATCGTGTCCTTAGTGGTAAAGCTTCGGGAATCAGTGGGGCCATGCGATTGATTTTAAATTGGGCTGACTTTCTGTCGCCTCCTTTGGCTTGCTGGTTCTACCAATTTAATCTGACCCCATTGATTTGCAGGGTTGGACAGGTTTCATAAAGGCTCATATTTTTCATCAAAAAACTTAAATTCATTCAGCGGAAAATCAGGGAATTTTGTTTTGCTATTTATTGTAGAAAAAAGATTATTACTGCGGAATTTATCTTCAATGGCATTTCCCGTAAGGAAATTTATCGAGCGTTCTTCTATACCGCAACCATCTTCGTCTTCTTTGTCATAAAAACAAAAATGTTCATCTCGACCAGAAAAGCGCCAAGACTGATCGATCAGCGCAAACCGGTACGTAATTACACCAAGCGGTACAAAGTTATGCAAATTAATAGAAAAATTGCTGTCGGATTTTATTTCTACGCCATCCAAAACCTGTAAATTTCCGCCAGAAAACCCACTAGAAGGGATTGAGCGGATAACTTCTTTAAAATTGTTGTTCTTCAATCTTTTTAAGATAAAGACACTAGCCAAATATGGGCTTATTTCGTCAGAAATATTTGCTGGTATACGCCACTGGACGGCACCAAATACATTTCCACTGCGAGAGAATTCAAAGCTTGAGCTAACTATTGGCTGACCGTTGGTAAGATGTTCAAGATATGCTTCTACAGTGGTGAACGTTTCCGCAGTTGCCCAGTTAGAAAACAGCAGTATAAACAGCGCGAAAAAATGTTTCACTGTAGAGATATCCCAAATGAATCAATGGGGTGTGCGGGTTGGATTGAAATATCAATTTAATCTGCCCCCCATTGATTTTCATTATGACCGCGCTCCGGTTGAGTGCCGAGTTAGGCAAGCCTCAAAGCAGCTTGACCAGCGTAGCGACTACCGCCGCTTGTGCCAATAAAAGACCAGCCATCCATTTAACAAGGTCGGCTTTAAGGGGTTCAAGGTCAAACTTAGTAGCCAACTCGCGCACGGCGATAGTTTCGTTCAATGCCTCAGTTAATGCTTCTACTTCGGCTTTTGCCTGTTCTTAAGAAACACCTGCGGATTTAAGCCGTTCTACAAATTTCAAGGTATCGAAGGTAATGGTGGTCATGGTATTGATTCCTGCTTTTAGTTTAACGCTCAGTTTAGCACGCTTGACAAGCGCCGCAAACTTGGGTGAAAAGACTCAGCAATTCTCATTATGAGCCAAAGCGTTAAAATGGCAGTCCAATTTCCCCATGAGTCCCGATTATGAGCATCCCCTTTGGAAAAAATGCGTTAACCTTTAGCGACGTAGTCAAACAATTACGCGCTACTTTCGAAAACTTTCCTGATCGACGAACAGGGAAGAATACAAGCTATACCATGACAGATGCTGGCTTGAGTGCCTTTGCAGTATTTTTTATGCAAAGCCCCTCGTTTTTGGACTTCCAGCGGACAATGCAAGAAACACAAGGGAAAAACAATGCGCACACACTGTTCAATGCCTTTCAAATTCCAACAGATAATCACATTCGTAGCCTGCTTGATCCCGTATCCCCTGTAGCGGTATACCCGATGTTCGATTTTGTATTTGATGGTTTTCAACGTGCCGGCATCATTGATTCCTTTCGTGCCGCCGACAATCGCTTACTGCTGGCCTTGGATGGTACGCAATATTTTTCTTCACAAAAGCTACATGGCTCGTGCTGTTCATGCAAAACACACAGCAACGGCAAGGTCAGTTATTCGCATACCGTGGTCACACCGGTCTTAGTGAAGCCGAACAGCGATAAGGTGATTTCACTCGCTCCAGAATTTGTCCGTCCACAGGATGGACATGGGAAACAGGATTGTGAGATCAATGCCTCACAGCGCTGGCTGGAAAGACAGGGTAGCCAGTTTGCTGCGCTGAAGACAACGGTACTGGGTGATGATCTTTATTGTTACGAACCCTTTTGCCGGGCGCTACTGACTAAAGGCTTAGAGTTCATCTTCGTCTGTAAACCTGATTCGCATAAGACTTTATATGAATGGGTCGATGATTTTGAGCGTGAGGGCAAGGTTAAAACGGTGGTGTCTAAACGCTGGACAGGTAAGCGCCACGAAACAGATACCTATCGCTATACTAGCGACGTACCCTTACGCGATGCAGACGATGCCCTGCTAGTGAACTGGTGCGAAATAACCACACGCACCGACGACGGCAAACTCGTGTACAGAAATGCGTTCGCCACCTCCTTGGCGATTAACGATGACAACGTTGCCGAGATAGTGGCCTCAGGTCGCGCCCGCTGGAAAATTGAAAATGAAAACAATAATACCTTGAAAACAAAAGGCTATCACTTCGCACATAACTTTGGTCATGGTGAGCAATTCTTGTCTTCTTTGCTGGCAACGCTGATCTTGCTCGCCTATCTATTGCATACACTGTTAGATTTAATGGATGACAAATTTCGCCTATTATACTTCGCACGGTTACGGTTGAGGAAATGATAGCGAGTTGATTTTTGTCGATAGCAAGGCGCTGAAACAGGCGCATAGCAAGCTATGAAACTGTTTCAGCAACGCGGCTATCGGCATAAAATCAGCCGCTAGGA
>JADHTX010000086.1 GCA_016784875.1 Methylobacter sp. | reverse complement strand
ATTTTGCCACTTCAAGGAAGCTATTGACGACTGCCTTGATAAGGTGAAATCTGCTTTCAAGGAACAAGTTAAAACACTTTTAAACCCAAAATTCCAGCTATTTGAAAAATCCGCAGGCGTGACCGGGTGAAGTATATTTAGAAAATTTTGTACACCCTACAGCAATGATTGATCTCTAAATTTTGTACCGCTCGACCCGCTGTTTCAGCTTGACCCCCAGTTCATGAAGGTTTTGCGCGGCGGTCTCTGCCTGCTTGGTGCCGACCATGTTCTGCGTACTCGCTTGTTTGATGTTTTCCATTGCCAGCGCCACCTGATCCATCCCCACCAGTTGCTGCTGGCTTGAGGCCGCAATCTGTAGCGCCGCCTGCGCCGCCTCGACGATGCTATCCGCCAATATGCGAATGGCCTCGCCCGCCGCATCGGACTGTTGCACTCCTGCATCCACCGCCTTGCCGCTTAAATCGGTAGCCATCACCGCCGCCCCGGTCGCTTTTTGGATGTCGCCCAGAATGGCTCGCACCTGCGTCGTGGCCTGTTTGGACTGTTCCGCCAAGCTTTTGATCTCCTGCGCCACCACGGCAAAGCCCTTGCCCTGCTCACCGGCTTTGGCCGCCTCGATGGCGGCATTCACCGCCAACAGGTTGGACTGTTCGGCCAGATCGTTGACGGTCAGGATGATCTCGCCGATAGCCTGGCTCTGTTCGCTAAGTTTAACGATGCTTTCCGCCGCCGAGGCCGTCTGCTCGCGAATGCGGTCCATTCCCGCTATCAGTTCTTCTACCGCCTGCCGTCCCGTTTGAGAGATATTCGCCACCTGTTGAGCGCTGTCGGATACCCGCTTGGCTTTCTGGTTGGACAGCTGTACCGTCTGCTTGACCTCCTCTACTGTTGCGGTGGTTTCGCTGACCGCCGTCGCAGTCTCTGCCGAACCGGCCGCCACCTGAGTCGTCGTCGCCATGATCTCGGCAGAGGAAGAGGCGAGTATATTCATGCCGTCACGGATATCCAGAGTCAGTTTGCGTAAATTCTCAACCATATTGCGGAACGATTGCGCCAGCTTTCCCACCTCGTCCATACGCTCGTAATCGGGGATGTCGACCGAGAGATCGCCGGCGGCAATACGGCTTGCCGCTTCCGAAAATTCTTTAAGCGGGCCGGCTAAAATGCGCGCCAACAGCAGCGATATAGCCACAGCAAGCGATAGCGCCATGATGCCGATGATGACGAAGATACGCAGGGATTCATAAGCCTTTTGTTGTGCTCCGGTCACTGCGTCCAATGCATGTTGCTCTGCGGCATCTCCTAACTGATCGGCGATTATTCGTATTTTGCTGTACCGCTCAAGCTGAACGCCTACCGCTAAGGCTGTTGCTTCTTCGATCTTGGCGGCAAAAATCTGCGGAATCTGCTGGGAATCCCGCGTTTTGACATAAACTTCATTAAGAGTCTTCAGTTCTTTAAGCTTGTCGAGAAACGCCGGTTTATCGCGTTGTCGCACGGCAAGCCGCTGCAATAGTTTGTCGATCTCCATGCTGCGTTTTTTAATGTCGTTATGCCAGATTTCCTGTTCGGGCTCCCGGGATAAAACCATCATGTTCAGAACCGCAGCACGCGTACCGTTGATATTGGAACGGATTGCCATAAGATCGACGGCATCGACAAAATCGCTGTTGTAGAAAAACTCCAAAGAGGTTTGCATGGCCGTGATGCTCCGGTAGGCCGTAACCGTCACGCCGGACAACAGCAGAATCATCAAGCCGAAAGCCAGGAAAAGCTTATTACGGGTTGTTAGGTTAAGAAATAGATTCAAGACACAACCTCCTTAATGTTGTAAAAAACAGAAGTCGCTGCCGTCGAATTCATACAACGTCTTCATGAATGACTATGCTGCGGCTCGTTAGTAAACTATAGGCGTCTAATACGATTAAACGATCTGCGGTAATTCCCAATAGATATTGTTCGCGGATGCCGGTCAATGTGGGTAATGACGGCTGGATTTGCTGCCTGGGAATGCTTCGCACGTCTAAAACGGCATCAGCCAGAATGCCGAATTCCATAAGGCCGTCGGAAAGAATGATCACTTTGTTAAGGTCGGTCAGCCCTTTTTCCGGCAAATCGAAGAACTTTTTGATGTCGATCACCGATATGACTTGGCCGCGCACGTTGACGATGCCGGCGACGAACGGCGGCGTGCACGGTAGCGGGGTGAGCTCTTTCAGCGGATAGACCTCGCGTACCCAGCCGGTCTCGATGCCGTAAGTTTCGTAGGCAAGCAGGAATGTCACGATTTCGATGCAGTCCGTCGCCGCAACCGGCTCCGGCGCTTGTGCGAGCGCCTGGGCCCTGGCCTCGAGAACATTCTGCCAGTGTTGCGATTGGAATGCCTCTGTTTGCCCGGAATCGGGCCGGGCCGAATATTTAGTTCCGGTTTTAACGGTTTGTTTTTTCATGCCTGCTTCTCCCGGTCGCGCAAGGTGTGGATGACTTCCGCCAAGCGGTCTGCGGTCATGCCTTCCGCCTCAGGCAGCAGCTGTTCCGGCGGATACCTATCGAGCAGCAGCAGCGCATTATCAAAATATTTTCCGGCGTCTTTATTTTTACCTTGTTGCCGATACAGGTTGCCTATTGTGAAATAAGCGAGCACGAATTCCGAATCCAGATATAAGGTGCGCTTGAGTTCCTGTATGCTTTTATCAGTCTGTCCTTGTTCCAACAACACGATAGCCATCAAATAATGACTCGCCGGGTTCAGACGGTCGGTATCAATCGCTTTCATGCACCATTGCAGGGCACTGACCAAGTCGCCTTGATTGGCATGGATTCGGGCAAGAAGATTCATCGCCTGCATCTTGTTTTGCCGGTTAGACAGAAGAGTGGTGGCTTGTACTGTCGCTTCGTCATAATGTCCCTGTTGGTAAAGGGAGAGAGCCAGCTGATAGTCCAATAGTTTCGGAGGCGGCGTTTTATTCACCGCTTCAGGTCTACGCATAGACGGTTTTACAGCCGCGACCGGCCTGCCGATACGCTCCGGCGTCTCCGGTTGCATAAGGAAAGGCTTTGCCGAACTCGCAATCATGCCGGGAGCATTTTTGCGATACAGGATTGCACCGGGGAAATTAACCGTTTCCATAATTTCAGGCATAATCTGCGGCGCCTCGGTAGGGCCTATAATCAGCCAGCCGCCATCAAGTAGCGACAGCGTTTGCCTACGGATTACCTGGGCCGCCATGCTCGGCTTGAAATACATCAATACATTGCGGCAGAAGATGATGTCCATCGCGTTGGTGTTGTTTATCAATGACGGATAGCTGTCGTCCATCAGATTGAAATAGGCAAACATTACCATCTCCCGAACTGAGGGGATGATTTCGTAACGCCCTTTTTCAGTCGAGCGGAAATAGCCGTTTTTCAGCCAATCGGGGGCATTGCGGAAAGACCATTCGCCATAGACGCCCGACTCGGCCTTGGCTAGGACCTGCGGATTAATGTCAGTACCGAGGATGGTCGTATTCCATTGCTTGAAATCGGGGAGCATTCGCTGCACCAGAATAGCGAGCGAATAGACTTCTTCCCCTGTCGCGCAGCCTGCACTCCAAATTCTGAGCGTTTGCCCACGATTCATGCGGGATTGAATCAGTGCGTTCAGAATGTGTTTTTGCAGCGCATCGAATACCCTGGGGTCGCGAAAGAAATAGGTTTCCCCAACGGTTAAATGACGGGCAATGATTTCGATCCGGTTGCGGTTTAGCGGTGCGGATAACAACCAGTGCATGCAGGCTTCAGTATCCTGATAACCCAATTCCAACGCGACTGCCTTGATCCCGATCAGTAAGTCGCGCCAACGTTCCTGCGGGTAATATAGCCCTATTTGCTGAGCCAGGAATTCGCTGAAATACGTCAACAGGGAATGTAGCGGTGTTTCGATGGTGTTCATGGCTGGATACTCGTTAAAGCCTGGTCCAGAACAGCCTTTTCCTCAAGTGAAAGAAAGCGGGTTAAGTCTTGAATCAAGATCATGCCATTCTTGAGCCGTGCCACCCCTTCGACATAGTCCAAGCCGGGCACGATAACGCTTGCCGAGGTAATGTCCTGTTCGGAACAATCGATAACATCGGCAACGCTATCGACGACAAGCACAACCAGGCGTCCTGAGCAGCGAGCAACGATGAACCGGTCATCCGGTGTCAGCCGCTTCCCCGGCAGGCAGAAACGCCGTCGAATATCGACAACAGGCAATACAACGCCCCTGACGTTGACGACACCAAGAACTATATCCGGCGCACTTGGCAATGGGGTGACAGCAACTGCACGATAAACCTTTTCCACGGTGGAAAGTTCCACCGCACAACGCCAATCATCCAATGTGAAAATTAGTAGCATCATACTTCTCACCTTAAGAACATAGATATCTACACGAATATCGGTTCCTTCTCCTTTAGAGGGAGAAAGTTGAGATAAACCTGAATCTTCAGCCAATGCCAGATAAATTGTTATGTTACGATATGTTGTGCTTTGCACTTCACTCAGAGTAGCGCAAGAAATGGTGTAACCCGTTATTCATCTGTTCAAATCCGTGTCATCGGTGACTCAACGGCTCTTTCCAGGATGAAGTCCGTAGATTATTATTTCCTCGACCCAACTTTCTCAAGCAGAAGACAAAGCTAGTCAATCGTTCAAGCTACTGAATTTATATTATAAAATTTATGCAGCTACCTATGTCTCCAAAATATGTCTGGTTGTAATGACAGGGAGGCAATACATCGACTACCAGAAGGGAGAATCCTCCTAAGCCAAGTGTGCTCTGGCATCGAATAGCCATTTTTGCAGGCGCACTGCTTTCTATTTACAGCACTCATCTTTGTTCTTGTTATTAATATCGCTCACGGAAGAACCGCTGTTACTTGTATCGGTCGCATTAACTACGACCTAGGCACATTAGCACCAGCGTCGGATATTTTCAAGGAGTTATTGAATAATTCAAAATTCGATCTGAGTCAAAATCAGCAAATTTTGGATAACAAAGACGATAAAAAACCTACCCGGATATATGTAGGTATCCATATGATTTTTTCATAATTACAGATTCAATAACTTACAAACCCGCCTCAATCCAACTCTCCTGCTGGAGAGAATTAGCGAAAGAAGAATCGGGCTTAGTTTATTGCCACCAAATTGACATGCTGTAGCGTCATGCAGGAAGCCATTACCGAAAACAAAACCGTCCATGTAGTCATCGCGTCCGCTATTTCCCCTCATCCATTTAGACAATGATTACTTGTTAGATTAACCGGCATTGGCCTATCATAACCGGCATATTACCTAATTATCATCTATCGTTTGATGCAAAAGAACACCGAGCCGAATAAACAGCTTTTTAGCGGATTTTCCATTCCAGATACCGAACAAATAAATCGGGCGCTGGCAGTTATCGAGAAAATCCCTGACGACCCTCATTATTACCGCCCCAAAGGAATTGAAGTAGCAGCAATTTTGATGGATTTCAATGTTGATCTAGAAACCATCCTCGCTGCTATATTAAGCGACCCGCGTTTAGCCGCTCTACATATAAAGCCTGATATTGAAGAACAGTTTGGCGACACAGTTGCAACGCTGGTTAGCGATGTTAACTGGCTGAATACGATGACCGTTTATTCCCTGGAAATGACGGACAAACCAAATCAAACGGAAACCTTGCGTCGAATGCTGCTGTCCATGACTCAGGATGTTCGCGCCGTATTAATAAAGCTGGCTTACCGGATTAAACGACTTAAGGTTTTACCCAGAGAGTCTTATGAGCTCAGACGTTTTATTGCCCAGGAAACGCTGGACATTTATGCGCCGATTGCCAACCGTATGGGTATTCATCAGTTAAAATGGGAGCTGGAAGATATGGCCTTCCGCTATCTGAAGCCCCAATCCTATCGCCGCATAGCCAAGTCCTTGACCGACAACCGTGTGCAGCGGGAAAACTGTATTAATAACTTCATTGTTCTACTACAGAAAAAACTCGCTGAAGAGTCGATTTCTGCCGAAATTTACGGTCGCCCTAAACATATTTACAGTATCTGGAAAAAAATGTGCCGTAAGCAATTGGGCATAGACGAACTTTACGACTTGTTAGCGGTACGCGTAATTGTCGAAAACCTGACCGCATGTTATGCCACTTTAGGTATCGTACATAGCCTTTGGCAAACCATTCCTAAGGAATTTGACGATTATATTGCCAATCCTAAAGAGAACGGTTATCAATCTTTGCATACTGTTATTATCGACCCTAATGGTAATCGTATCGAGGTACAAATCCGAACCCAACAAATGCACGACTTTGCCGAACTCGGGGTTGCCGCACACTGGTCATATAAAGAAGGTGGCAAGCATGACACCGCTATTGAAAAAAATATCGCCTCTTTGCGCAAGTTGCTGGAAGAAAAGGGCAGTGATGAAGCGCTGTCCGAAAATTTTCGTAGCGAATTATTTAATGACCGCGTCTACGTATTAACTCCGGCAGGAAAATTAATCGATTTAGTTAAGGGCTCTACCCCGCTGGATTTTGCCTATGCTATCCATACCGAAATCGGACACCGTTGCCGTGGAGCAAAAATCAACGGTCGTATTGTGCCGCTAACCTATACTTTAAAATCCGGGGAACAGGTAAAAATTTTAACGGCAAAAGACGGTGGCCCCAATCACAACTGGATTGATCTGAACCTCGGCTATTTAAAGACATCGGCCGCGATCAGCAAGGTTAAAAGCTGGTTTAAGAATCAGCAACAAACCCAGAATATTGCCACAGGTAAAGCTATTCTGGACAAAGAAAGCCAACGACTGGGCTTAAAAAATATTGAACTGGAGGAGTTGGCTAAACATTTCCATCAGCCTGATACCGATAAGTTACTTGAAGCAATAGGCCGTAGCGATATTAACAGTCGCCAGCTTGCGGCATTTTTTAAGATCCCTGAACTGGAAACCCCCGCCCCCAGTCAGCGCAAAAAACCCGAAGCTAAGTCCGTCATTTCTGTAGAAGGCATTGATAATGTCCTGACTTCATTTGCTCACTGTTGCTCGCCGGTTCAAGGAAATGACATTATCGGATACATTTCTCACAAGAAAGGCATTACTATTCATCGTAAAGATTGCGAAAATATCCTGCACCTCGGCCCCGAAAAACAGGCCCAGCTTATTTCAGTTAACTGGGGCGCAAAAAAGGCCAGCTACGCTGTCCCTATTGTTATTCATGCCTTTAACTCCCAAAATTTGCTCAATGACGTTACTCAAATTTTGGCCCAGGCTAAGATTCATATTTCCAATGCGGCACTGAATACCCACCCGGATTGTTCAGCGCAACTTAATTTGACTATTCAAATTGAAAATACCAATCAGTTAAGTCAGGTACTTAATAAAATAAATCAATTGCCTAATATCGTGGATATTAAGCGTAAGACTTGATGCCTAACACTTTTACCATTGAAATATAACTTATGTCCCAACAAACAAATATCTCTCCAGAATCTAACCGAAGGGACCGCCTGATTCTGGTTGACGGCTCCTCTTTTTTATTCCGCGCTTACCACGCCATTCCGCCGCTAACCAACGCGAACGGCGATCCCACCAATGCAATTCACGGCGTAACCAGTATGTTGCGTAAATTAATCGCCGACTATCACAGCGACTACATTACCGTGGTCTTTGATGCACCGGGCAAAACCTTTCGCAATGAGCTTTTTGATCAGTATAAAGCCCATCGGCCGCCTATGCCTGATGATTTGCGAGTACAGATTGCCCCGCTGCACAATTTGATTCGGGCTATGGGCTTACCGTTAATTATCGAGTCCGGTGTAGAAGCAGATGATGTACTGGGAGCCTTAGCTCAGCATGCTGAACAACAAGGCTATGACGTTATTATTTCTACCGGCGACAAGGATATGGCGCAGTTGGTTACCGAGCATATTATTCTGGAAAACACCATGTCCAATACCCGCATGGATATTCAGGGAGTTTTCGAAAAATTCGGGGTCAAGCCGGAGCAGATTGTCGACTATCTGGCCTTGATAGGCGACACCGTCGACAATATTCCCGGCGTACCTAAAGTCGGCCCAAAAACAGCAGCAAAATGGCTGGCACAATATCAGACTTTAGAAAACCTAGTCGCCCACGCAAATGAAATAACCGGCAAAATTGGTGAAAACCTACGCGCCAGTTTAGATCAACTGCCTTTATCCAAACAACTGACCACCATTAAATGCGACTTGAATTTGCCTTACAGTATGGAAGACTTGAAACAGCAACCTATGGACAAGGCGGAACTGAAAAATTTATTGTCTGATTTAGGGTTTTCTACTTGGTTAAAAATGCTCGATAACCCTACGACCGCTTCTGCCCGGAATTCTTCGGGTATGCTCAGGACAAATTTCATTGAAAATGCCGCCTCCCAAATTGAATCCAATCCGGCAATTGTTCTACCTCCTACATCCATGCAGTCGTATGAAACCCTGTTAACCGAACAACAGTTTAACGATTGGCTTGATCGGCTTAATAAGGCCGAGCTGTTCGCCTTTGACACCGAAACCACCAGCCTGGATTACAGTAAAGCACAGATAGTCGGCGTGTCTTTTGCGGTAACTCCGGGAAAAGCGGCCTACGTACCGTTAGCTCATGATTATCCCGGCGTACCGGATCAACTGGATCGATCTAAGATACTGGCAAAACTCCGGCCTCTGCTGGAAAATCCGCATAAAGCCAAACTCGGGCAAAACCTGAAATACGATATGCATGTGCTGGCAAATCACGGCATCTCATTACGCGGTATTAGCCATGACACTATGCTGGAGTCTTATGTATTAGACAGTACCGCAACCAAACACAATATGGATGACCTGGCTAAACAATATTTGGGGCTTCAAACTATCCATTACCAAGATGTGGCCGGCAAAGGCGCAAAACAAATAGGCTTTCAGGAAGTGCCTATAGAGTTAGCCGCTCCATACGCCGCAGAAGATGCCGACATTACCTTACAACTGCATCAGGTACTGTCGGCAAAACTGGCACAATATTCAGGATTGCAAAATCTGTACACGGAAATGGAAGTCCCGCTGATCAGCGTACTGGCTCGCATTGAAAATAATGGCGTATTAATCGACACCGCAATGCTGGCGCAGCAAAGTCTTGAACTTTCCAGCCAGATTATTTCCCTTGAACAACATGCGCACGATTTAGCCGGACAGACATTTAATCTGGGTTCGCCCAAACAAATTCAGGACATACTTTATGACCAGCAAAAACTGCCGATTTTAAAGAAAACACCTAAAGGCCAGCCGTCGACTGAAGAATCGGTACTACAAGAATTGGCTATCGATTATCCGCTGCCCAAGCTTATTCTTGAATACCGCAGCTTGAGTAAGCTGAAATCAACCTATACCGATAAGTTGCCGCAACAGGTTGACGCACAAACTGGGCGAATTCATACCTCATACCATCAGGCAGTTACCGCAACAGGCAGGCTTTCTTCCTCCGATCCCAATCTGCAAAACATTCCGATACGTAGCGAAGAAGGCCGGAAAATACGTCAAGCATTTATCGCTCCTCCAGGCAAAAAAATAGTTGCCGCCGATTATTCTCAAATTGAGTTACGCATCATGGCACATTTGTCGGCTGATGAAGGCTTGGTAAAAGCCTTTAGCCAAGGACAAGATGTACATAGGGCTACCGCGGCAGAAGTCTTTGGCGTTGCTCCCGAACAGGTCACCACCGATTTGCGTCGTTCCGCAAAAGCTATCAATTTCGGTTTGATTTATGGCATGTCGGCCTTTGGTCTGGCACAACAATTAGGCTTGTCGCGTAGCCAAGCCCAATCCTATATCGATTTATACTTCACTCGTTACCCGGGCGTCAAAAACTATATGGACAGCATCAGGGAGCAAGCTCATGAGCAAGGCTATGTTGAAACTTTATTCGGCAGACGTCTTTATTTGCCGGAAATAAATTCACGTAATGCGGCACGCCGCCAGTATGCCGAACGTACCGCAATCAATGCGCCAATGCAGGGAACTGCGGCTGACATCATTAAGCGCGCGATGATTGCCGCCGACCGCTGGTTAGATCAAAAGACTGCCAATAATGAGGGTAATATCGAAATCGATGAGATTCCTATGCGACAAAGCCCGGATGCCAAAATGATTATGCAGGTACATGACGAACTGGTATTTGAAATTGCCGAAGATCAGGTTGATGACTGCGCAGCTAATATCAGAATCCTGATGTGTGCGGCCGCCGATCTTGATGTGCCGCTGATTGTCGATATAGGTACCGGTAATAATTGGGATGAAGCTCATTAATTATGCGTTATTATTTTTCTGTTTTATTACAATATTATATTATAGTGTCGATATAATTTTGACCTATCATAACCAATGACTATCAACTACGTTCCTTTATTACGCTCTTTTAGTTGATTATTACTTAACGAACGCAATGCCAAACTCAATAAACGAAAAACTCATCGTCCTAGTTGAAAAAATGCCCGCTTTTCCTAAAAGTGTCCAACAGGTGGTGCAATTAACATCTGATATCAACGCCTCGGCAAAAGATATTGTCCGTGTTATTGAATGTGATCCGGTCATGACGGTTAAAGTCCTTAAGGCGATTAACTCATCCTTCTACGGCTTGCCGCAGAAAATCACCTCAGTCCAAAAAGCAGTCGTACATATCGGCATGAACACAATAAAGAACATCGCCTTAGGTGTTGCCGCAATGGGCATGCTGAATGCCACCAACAAGGCCAATTTTAATACCTCCGAGTTTCTGCTGCATTCTTTAACCACCGCCGCAATCAGCAAAATACTGGCTGAACGCATTGGTCTATCTTCAACACAATGTAGCGATTGCTTTGTTGCCGGACTACTGCATGACTTTGGGAAAGTGGTATTCGCTGAGTTTATGCCCGATGAATTTAAACTCGCATTAGAAAAGAGCAAACAGCAACAACTCCCCCTACACCAAACTGAACTCGAATTCATCGGTCTTAGTCATACCCAGGCCGGCAAGATGTTGGCTGAGAAATGGGAATTGTCCGATACCTTAATTGATGCCATCGCCCATCATCATGATCTCGATTCCAGCCAAAATGTCTTAAGGGATTGCGTTTTTGCCGCTAACCAAGTCAGCAAACAGATGCAGTTCGGCGATGCAGGAAATCCGCTGATAGACGACTTTCCCGAAACCATTACCACCCGTTTTAACTTGTCCCTTTCTGCCATGTGCGAGGCGCTAGGGGACTTAGAATCCGTCAAAACAGAAGCCCAATCGTTTATTAATTTGTAGTGCTCGGTTTGTGCTTCGGTATAGCCCGACCTCCTGCAGCCATACAGTCGAAGGACAACAATGAAATTTAAATTCTGGGGCGTTAGAGGATCCATACCGACACCGGGCCCTACTATACTTCACCCGGTCACGCCTGCGGATTTTTCAAATAGCTGGAATTTTGGGTTTAAAAGTGTTTTAACTTGTTCCTTGAAAGCAGATTTCACCTTATCAAGGCAGTCGTCAATAGCTTCCTTGAAGTGGCAAA
>JADHTX010000085.1 GCA_016784875.1 Methylobacter sp. | reverse complement strand
TCATCCATCATTCACACATTTTTATGCTGGGAGGAGAAAGCTATCGGCTGAAATCAAAACTGAATAAGTGATTTTTCTCTGGAAAAGTGGCTCAAAATTAATGGCCAAAAATGGCTCAATTCTGTTGGCCATTGACAGGCGGCAATTTGATCGCCTTTACGAGGGAATTTAGTTTATTGTAATGATGGTAAAAAGCGGTTAATTGGGCTGGGATGCCAACTTTTGTTGAACTTGAGTTGTAATATCAATCTCATCGTTAGCATAAATAACGCCATCGGTGAGTAATAAATCAAAATTTTGATCTTTGGCTATACCCCGAATAACTTCGACAATATTGCGCTGCAATTTGCCCAATTCTTCATTTCGACGCACATTAAAATCTTCGCTAAATTCTTGTTGCGCTCTTTGTGCATCCCTTTTTTTATTTAAAAGGTCGCTTTCCAATTTAGCTTGCTCGGATTTACTCGTTACAGCAGCATTTTTGGATATTTTTTCAGCCAAATTTTCAATTTCTTTTTGTTGAGCCACTAATCGCTTATCGCGTGGTGAAAACTCTTGTTCCAATCGTTTTTTTGCTTTTTCAGCTTGGGGGGCTTTTTCAAGGACTAGGGGGATATTGACAAAGCCAACCTTTAATTCAGCAAAACTCACATTGGTAATAAGCAGCAGTCCTAAGCATAGGGCGATTTTTATTTTCATTGTTAAAAAGGTCTCCGATGGTAGTAAAATTAAATAGCAATAAAAAACAGGTAGGTTTTGTCAGCTTGAATAAAGCATAAGCTAAGTAAACCAAAGTGAACGGGATTACCTTATAGTCTGTATTTACACGGTTGGCAAGAAACCATTGTACACTCGATTATAAGACGTTTTAATAATGAACAATCCTCACGTTAATTAATTATTTTTAATTGTGGATTGTGGATTGCGACCATAAAAGTCATTAACTTTGTTTTGTACTCTTTGTCTCTGGTCTTTGCAGACGACGGAAATTCGGTTGTGCTCAGGAGATCCCGGCGATAACTAAACCGAGCAACATTCGCAGTGCGTGCCGCGTACCAATGTAAGTAGAATAGGTTATTAATATTAGCTTAAGGAGGAAAAAAAGAGGTGCACAGCATAACTTATGTCGTCTAATTTATTATTGCCAGCATTAAAAAATTAGGCGACATGAGTTAGCTCGGCGATTTTGCAGTCGGCTACGATTGTTCGTCGTGGTGAAAAGTTTAGCTCGTTTGGGCAAATCTCAGGCGGACAAGATCATGCCGCTTCCGCATAAGCCGGTTGTGTTTCAAGCTGCTGATCCAGTAACTGTAATCCGTCTTCCAGCCAGTGGACAATCGACAATCGGCCGATTTCATCTTCAACCAATGCTGAGCAACTTTCTACCCAGTCGCCGCAATTGCAGTAGGTTTTACCAAGCTCCATATCAGTAATGTCGGCATGATGGATATGGCCGCAAATAACACCGTCTACCTGTTTTTTTTGCGCTTCCAGGCTCAGGATATGCTGGTAGTTATCCATAAAACTGACGATATTTTTTACGTTGTGTTTTAAAAATGCCGAGATAGACCAATATTTCAAACCCAGCTTAGTGCGCAATATATTCAGCCAGCGGTTGACGACCAATAATACTTCATAAGCTTCGCTGCCTATGTAAGCTAAATTTTTATTATGACAGACGATACTGTCGAATTCATCGCCGTGCAACACCAGGAATTTGCGTCCGTCTTGGGTGGTGTGTATCGCATTAAGCTGAATATCAATACCGTTAAAATGTAGTCCGGCGTGCTTGCGGAATTGTTCATCGTGATTACCGGGTATGTAGATGACTCGGGTACCTTTTTTGGCTTTATCGATCACCCGTTGCACAATGTCGCTGTGCAGGGCAGGCCAATAAAGGCCGGATTTGAATTTCCACAAATCGATAATATCGCCGACCAGATATAAATAGTCGCAATCGACGTTATCGAGAAAATCCCTGAGCTGTTCGGCTTTGCAACCTTTAGTGCCGAGATGGGTGTCTGAAATCCAGATTGAACGATAATGTATTGTCATTTTGGCCATCTTTAAAAAAGTTTTGGATGGTTGTCACAATACCCTTGGATTATTACAGGAAGTTAACTGTTTGATGACGTTTGTATTAATATTCAATAAGCTGTTTTAATCGTCAATTTCTTTTAAACTGAGAGAGCGTATCGTGCATGTTTTCGGAACGCTATTTCCAGCGCGCAAGACCCGGCCTACGTCGAATTGTGTTTTTTGCTAATCAGTTCTGTTTTTGATCCAGCCAATTTTTCAGTTGCAATGCTACCCATGCGCCATCATCCAGAGTCAAGTCATGCCCAGCCCACGGGTGGCGGCGAAGCTCCAGATTCCATTTGTGGTGTATCGCTTGCGAACAGGCAGGCGATACTAGGCGGTCGCCCTGTCCGTTTAACAATAAAACCGGCGGAGTGGGTTTTAGATTGCCGGGCCGATAAGTTGCAGCGGCTATGATTTGGCGAAAGCTGTTTTTAAGGCTAATAGGGCGTTGGTTTTGTATCTGTACCCAATCCAGAATAGTCTGTTCACGCTGATTTCGTCGATTGCTTACCAACTGCAAAATCGCTGCTTCCCGGTTATGTACGTCGCGCGTCATGGTCAATACGACAAAGTTCTTGTAACTTTGCCAGCGTAAGCGTTGGTAAAATGGGCTTAAATCGGCAAAGCTGGTATTCATCAGGGTTGCGCCGCAAATATCTTCAGGATAACTGCGCATCCATTCCCAGGCGACCATCGCCCCCAGCGAAAGAGCCAGAATTGTAGCCGGTTGCCGTAGATTGCCGTTATCCAGAGCATGACGGCGCACCTGCTCGGCTATCGCCTTGATTGAGCTGGGACTGGTGTCCCGATAAAAACAGCCGGTACCGGGTAAATCCAGGAGGGTTATTGTCGCTGTTGGAAATGCCGCTTGTAAAAGTGGGACAAAATCGCCCCAATGCGCCGACTCGCGCGCCAAGCCCCTAAGTAGAATCCAGTTTTGCTCTGAATTAGTTCTCATACCAAAGACCTAATGCTTTTTTTTCGTAGTTTGATTTTTGTCGCGGTTTAAGTTGCGTCCATGGGGCGGGATATAAGAGACTGCGATGCAAAAAATCGAACAGCATGAAATGACGTCGAAAAATCCGTTGCTGGCGGTGAGGCAAGAGGGGGTGGAACAAGCCGTGCCGCGAGAATAGATGCATCGGGCTTTTGCGCAACCAAAGCCATGAACCCATTTCCAGTGTCAGCGGCAGGAATAAACGTTCGGCCTCAAACCGATGCACAAAATCATCGAATAAATAATCCCACAGGTCGCCATTAATCACATATTCCAGGCAAGTCGGTTCAATTCGGTAGATATGGTGTTGATAGCAACGGTCGAACAGTTCTTTTAAGGCCATAGTTTCAGCAAGGAAGGCGAACGGGGTTTTACGCGATGCGTAGGGAAACCACAAGCGATCCTGAATGCCGAAGCCTGAGTGCAAATCCAGGGCAATGGATAACGATGAGTTGAACAGATATTGATCGACCACGCGGCATAAAGCCTGGGCTTCTTTTTCCATATTGGATTCGTCGCCGCGATACCAGGGCAGGCGAGGCGAGAGCCTATGGCCGCTGTAAAGCCGGGTTGCGCCTATGCCTTCTACAGGCGAGTTGCGCATGAGATCAACTCCATTGCTGTTGCAACGTGTGCCGAAACAAACGCCTACCGGGTTGACCAGAGGTACAAACACCAGTCGGGATTTTTCAAGTCTCGCTAGAAACTCATGATCCCAATCCAGTAACTGACTGATGGTTTCCATATAAGACAGGATGACTTCGGAACCGATTTTCTCCAGCCCATGTACACCGCCAAAAAAGGCTAATACCGGCACATCGGGCTGAGTTGAACCCAGTGTAATGCAATGAATGGGGAACTCATGGCCTTGGTAATGTATTTTCTCGATGACCTCGGTTTTAGCGTGATCTCCTAATTGTTCGATAATGCGTTCAAGTTGTTCGAGTTCGGGAAATTTGATGCCGGTCATATCAGTAAAAAATGGTTGCCATGCAGGGTGTGAGGATGTGAAAAAAACGTTTTTATCACAAATTAAAGCCTGACATGGCTAAGTCTCATACTTGATAGTGATAAGTATACCTTTCGATTTAATGATAGTGATGCTTTAGTGTATGAGCGGAACAGGCGGCTGAATTATTCGTCAGTAAATCTTCGGATATTTTTTCCCATATCATATCCCTTGCTTCAAGACTGGCGGAGTGACGATTAGTTCCTGTGCTGTTAATGACAGGTAGAAAACTTAGTCGAACTTCGATCTTATCCATAGCCAGCATCTTGATTAAATGCGGCACAAAGCCATCGTCACCGACAAACGGCGCAAGTTCTTTTGCGGCGCCTTGATATTGAACGGCTACGGGTTGAATTGCCGACCGGGTTAATAATGCAGGTTGAAATAAGGATGGATGAAAATGTAAAACCTCATCGCCTTTAGTCGTAGTTCCTTCAGGAAAAGCAATAATGTGGCTGTTTTGTTTTAACAACCAGATCATTTTTTCTGAGGTCGTTTTGATCTGCTGTTTATTGCCGCGACGAACAAAAATAGTGTCGCTCTGTTTGGCCAGGTAACCGATTACCGGCCAGCTTGAAATATCGCTTTTGGCAACAAAATAGGCCGGTAGATATTGGCCGATAACGATGATGTCCAGCCAGGAGATATGATTGCTGACTAAGAGTGCACGCCGTTCAGGCAGCTCGCCGTCTATGACGATATGCAGGTTGACGATAGCGCTGAACCATCCAATCCAGCGGGTTTTCAGCGCATCGCGTTTGATTTTGGCCTCTCTTGCCGAATTTAGGAAACCCAGTGCCGGAAAAATACCGGCAGCTATAATTAATCCATTGATAAATAAGATGACGATCAGAAAAAGTTTATAGCACTGCCGTAGTTTTAGTTTCATTAGTAATCGTTGCCGTGTTTTGTTTCCGCTTTGATTTTGGCATCTCGGGCGATTGCTGCGCCAGTTCCAGACTGGCTTGCGACATACACTCCATCCTTGGAGATTGTCGCGCCAGTTCCCGACTGGCTTGCGACATACACTCCATCCTTGGAGATATAATTTCTCATGTAGTGTTTGCTGTAGCGTTCTTGCAATTGATCCAACGGCAGTAACATAAATAAATCCATGCAGTTAAAGTCTTCATCCCAATAAGGCTCGCCGCAAACCATTGCACCGAAACGAAAATACGCCTTGAGCAAAGGAGGAATGCCGGATTCATCCCGATTACACCTTAATTTATGAGGTATCGGGATGTTCGGTTTAACTTGAAGTGAGGAGGGCGCAATATTTTTGGCATCAATATTACGATAAACCGCATCAATGGCAAAGCCGCTGGGACCGGGAGTAATGCTGGCGCAACCGAGCAAATAGTTAAACTGTCCTTCAAGCGCGTATTGCACTAACGCGGACCAGAGCGTCGTTAAAACAGCGCTACCGCGATAATCAGGATCAACGCAAGTCCGTCCGATTTCCAGAAAACGACCGGGCAAGGTTAATATCCGACCTAGATCGAATTCGCTTTGAGAATAAAATCGGCCAAGCAGCTCAGCCTGATCTTGATTAAGCAAGCGCGTATAGCCGACTATTTTTTTATTGACGTTGTCATACACAATTAAATGATCGCAATAACTGTCGACTTCATCATAATCCAGGCCTTCCGATTCGGTTTTAAGCTTGGCTCCCATTTCCTTGGCAAAGACACGAAAACGCAATTCTTGGGCTTCTTTAATTAATGCGTCGGAATTTGGCACTCCCGATTGGCTTGCAGCATACACACCATCCCTGGCGATTGCTGCGTCAGTTCCCGACTGGCTTGCAGCATACACACCATCCCTGGCGATAAAACATTCCAACCTTTTGGCGGGCTTGAATCGTATTGCCGAGTCTATTTTTTTCATCATGGGTATCCACATGGTTGAATAAAGATGTGTATACCTTAATAACTCAAGGTGTCAGTTTCGTGTCGAATTTATGAATATCAAATGACAAACTTGTTAAGTTTTGATGACAATCTATGCATGGCTCGCAATTCCTGCTTAAATACGCCGTCATGCATCATCAGTCGCGCTTAAGGACGACAGGTGATTTGCTGCGAAATAAGATACCTGACGGGTCTTTTTGCTCATCTACAGTGTTTTAAAAAATACTTGCATAGCGCTAACTAAGCACCCGTTTTTAAGCCTTGTAGATAAACAATAAGCCTGAGCTGTTTGGGTATCTTTATGCCGGGTAATCGCCTAAAGGTGCAAGATTAAATAACCTTACCTTTCACTTTAATTTTTTAACTACAGTCATGGCAAATCCAAATGCAAAAGGCGTAAAGCGCCTGATTAACGCGTGTTTTTTTTCGGTCGCAGGTTTTAAAGCAACCTGGACGCATGAAGAAGCATTCAGACAGGAAGTGATCTTGTTTGTGCTGACAACTCCACTGGCAATTTGGCTGGGGCAAACCAATATCGAGAAACTGCTGCTGATAGGCAGTATTGTTTTGGTCATGCTGGTCGAGTTATTGAATTCGGCGGTAGAGGCCGTCGTCGATAGGGTTGGGCTTGAACATCACGAATTGTCGGGTCGAGCCAAAGACATTGGTTCGGCAGCCGTGATGATGTCACTGATTTGGGCGGCGGTTACCTGGGCATTAATCCTGCTTTAGGTTAAAAAATCGGTTAGCCATAGATAAACGCTGATAAATCATTTTGCTATGCGAGGTTAGTGCTGCATCAGCATCTATTTTAGGGTATTGACACTGATACCCGAATAAGTCAGGGCTATCGGAGTTTGAGGCCTTGCTCAAAGCAGGGCAAATGGAATAAGCATAATTCGTATCAGTGCAGATGCACCGCCAGCCAGATGGTGGTAAGGTCGGGCGGTGTCCATTCGACTCGATGCCGGGTATGGGCAGGAATCAGCAGGTAATCGCCGGCTATTAAATCAAAGCGTTGATTGTCTTGTTCATAAAGGAGGGTTGCCTGTCCCTGAATCAGTAATATCCATTCATCACCATCTTGATCGTACCATTGTCCCGGTGGCGTAATATGCCCCTTGGAGACAATGCGTTCAATATGCATATTATCCCGATTGAATATGCATTCAATCAGTTCTTCCGGTAGTTGATTGGGGATGTTTTTAAAGATATTGGCGGTTGCTGGATTCATCTGATAAATAGGGTTTGATTTTATGAGTTCATGAAATATCGGCTATTGTATAATGCCGGTTGTTGAGGATATAGACATCCTGCACATAATTGAAACTTTGAGCGATAAACCACTAAATTGTAGAGAGCAAGAGCATCAGTAACGTACCGCTAAATATAACAGCTCCTCAGATGGCTTCAGAAGGAAACTGCGATAAGCAAAAAACCGTTGCCGTTATTGGCGGCGGCCCAGCCGGATTAATGGCTGCGGAGGTCATAAGTCAGGCTGGCGTCAAAGTCAATTTATACGATGCCATGCCTTCCGTAGGTCGAAAATTTCTGATGGCCGGTAAAGGCGGCATGAATATTACCCATTCCGAGCCTTACGATCAATTCCTGTCCCGTTACGGATCGCGAGAAACTCATATCAAATCGCTGCTGGATAGCTTTGGCTCCGAGGCCTTGCGTGCGTGGGTGCAGGCTTTAGGTATTAAGACTTTTGTCGGTTCGTCAGGTAAAGTCTTTCCGGTCGATATGAAGGCAGCGCCATTGTTGCGGGCATGGCTACATCGACTGCGAGCGGATGGCGTCAACTTTCATATGCGTCATCAATGGTTGGGTTGGCAGGATGGCTTACTGCGGTTTTTAACGCCGCAAGGTGAGCAAAAAATCAGCGCCGATGCGGTGTTGCTGGCCTTAGGCGGCGGCAGTTGGGCGCGGCTGGGTTCGACCGGAGCCTGGCTGCCGCTGCTGGAGCAACAAGGGGTTTCAGTTGCGCCGCTACAACCTGCAAACTGCGGATTCGACGCAGCATGGAGCGATTTTTTCCGCAGCCGATTTGCCGGGCAGCCGTTGAAATCGGTGCAGGCTACTTTTAGCTCCACTGCAGGTGCTGAATTTTGCCAACAGGGCGAATTAATCGTGACCGCTGACGGTGTTGAGGGCAATTTGATTTACAAACTGTCTGCATTGTTGCGCGAACAGATTGCGGCAACAGGAACCGCGTTGATTTATCTCGACCTGGCTCCCGGCAAGCACAAACAGTATTTGGTCGACCGGGTTTCAGCGCCGCGCGGCAAACATACCATGGCCAATCATCTACGCAAGCGTATCGGTATCGATGGCGTAAAAGCCGGTTTGCTGAGAGAGGTTTTATTGAAAGAAGATTTTGATAATCCTGCCCGTCTTTGCGAAGCAATCAAGGCCTTGCCGGTTAAATTGTTGGCGGCAAGGCCGATAGACGAGGCCATCAGCACGGCAGGCGGCGTTACCTTTGAGGAACTCAATAAGCATTTAATGCTACGTGCCATGCCCGGGGTGTTTTGTGCCGGTGAAATGTTGGATTGGGAAGCGCCAACAGGCGGTTATTTGCTAACCGCCTGTTTTGCCGGTGGCCGAGTTGCCGGGGAGGGCGTGTTGTCCTGGTTACAATGTAATGCTTTGTCGCTGAAAAATTAGTCTCTGCGGAAGAGTTACAAATACAGTAAAATATGAATCAAAGAATTACCGGATCGAAGTCTATGTTGAAGAAAAGGGCCGCTAATGTTATTAATTTTTATCAGGGCAGTGTGTAAGGGCGGCTATGAAAACTCCAAAAAGTATTGAACCGCTAGTGCGGGATGGCCTCGTTGATGAAGTTCTTCGACCATTAAAAAGCGGCAAAGAGGCCGCAGTGTACGTGGTCTTGTCCGAAGGCGAGATCCGCTGCGCTAAAGTCTATAAAGATGTCAATCAACGCGGATTCCACAAGCAGGCTCAGTACCAGGAAGGCCGCAAAGTGCGCAATAGCCGCCAAGCGCGGGCGATGGAAAAGAACAGCCGTTTCGGTCGTCAGCAACAGGAACAGGTCTGGCAAAATGCCGAAGTCGATGCACTATACCGCCTTGCCGCCGCCGGTGTGCGCGTTCCGCAACCGTATAACTTCGTCGAAGGCGTGTTGTTGATGGAGTTGGTGACAGATGAGCATGGCAATGCCGCGCCCCGGCTTAACGATCTTGAATTGGGTCGCGAGCAAGCGTTGGAATACCACGGTTTATTGATTAAGGAAGTGGTCAGAATGCTTTGTGCCGGATTGGTGCATGGCGATCTTTCCGAATACAACATCCTGGTTGACGCCCACGGCCCGGTGATCATTGATCTGCCTCAGGCGGTGGATGCGTCGGCGAACAATAATGCAGCCAGAATGTTGGAACGCGATGTCGACAATCTGGCCGATTATTTTGGCCGCTTTGCGCCCGAGCTGCTCAAAACCGAGTACGGCAAAGAGATCTGGAAGCTCTATGAGATCGGAGAATTGACGCCGCAAGTCGCATTAACCGGCCGATTTAAGGCAAACAACAAAGCGGCTGACGTCGGCAGCATCATGCGTGAAATCGACGATGCTCGAGACGAGGCGATACGCCGCCGTTATGAACATGAAGATTAGACAATGAGTGTTAAACAACCGGCAAACCCATTGCATGGCATAACCCTGGAAAAACTGCTGGAAGAACTGGTAGCCGATTACGGCTGGGCCGAACTAGGCAGACTAATCGACATCCGATGTTTCAATAACGACCCCAGCATCAAATCGAGCTTAAAGTTTTTAAGAGAGACAGAGTGGGCGAGAAAGCAGGTTGAAGAGCTGTATCTTTTAAAAAAATCCGGGTGATTTTTGGTGTTGCAAAACAGGCTTTGAACTTCGATATTGGAATCCAAAGCTTGTATACTGCCCCCCCATTGTTCCTTATTGATTCTTGTTTCTATTGCTTATTTGTTAGTTATGTCCCGGCAAACTCAAGTCTAAGAAGGTCTCGCCATCTTCGCTCTCTCCTGTTATTTTTCCACAAGCTTAATAGAACAAAAAATCACAAATCAAAGACTTGATCCCCGTTATTCTGTTTAATAAACCGCTTCATGATCGCCGATATTAATCAGGATAATTTCAGCCTCGCTGATTTGAAATTCCAAGGTAATGCGGTAAGACAAATTAATAGAAATCGAATGTAGGTTTTGCAGCTTCCCATGCAAAGCATGTAAGCGTAAAAAGGGGTGGAACGGATTGGTTTCCAGCAATTGTAGTGTTTTTAGATACGGTCTTTTAAGCTCAGGATGACGCTTGATAAAGTGTAAAGCACGGCGATTATATTGTTCGGTAAAAACCAGGGTGTAGTTCATTCCATCCGTTCCAACCGGGCCAAATGTTCTTCTGCCGATTCTTTAACATAGCGCCCTGCCGCCATATCTTCGTTGGATTCGACCAAAGCGGCGGTCAATTCGCATTCACGCAAATACTGATAATGGGTAACATTCATCACCACAAAACGGTCTTTGCCGCGTACGGAAATGACCGCTTCGGTTTGTTGTTCCAACGCGGTTTGGATTGCTAAAACGCCTTTTGTTTTCAGTTCGTTTGCACTGATTCCAGTCATGATATTTTCCCATAAAACATTAAGAGTGTGATTAACCATACGCTTAACCGCATTCTAAATCAAATGCTAAAAGCAGTGGGAGCTGAGCGCGGAAGGGGTCAAGTCTTTGATTTATGGTTCTTAATAATCCCACTCACTGTCGAATAGTGTAAACCAAAATAATCGCCTATCTCTTTCAAGCTATAACCACCGTCCGCATAAGCAGATATAATAGCTTCATTTCGTACCTTGTACTTCTCGGCATAATAAAACAACTCCTTTGGCACAGCTCTGCGCTGTGAAATTGGGATCTCACTTAGCTGCTTATCAACATTTATCAGACTTTGCATTGACCCCACAAATTTTTCATCGCCCAAAAATATTTGATTTTTCAATTGCTCCCATGGCGATGGTTGACCTTTGCCCGCATTAACAAAGCATTTGTAAGCTTCGATAGCTTTTGATTTCTGCTGACCAAACCCGGCTAACAACCATTCCGTATTCAACCAACTCGGCTTGGCTTGTTGTCCCACCGTGGCCAGATAACTACTCCATGGCCATTCTTCCGCTGAACGCACCATTCTGGCTCGTACAGGATTAAGCACTATGTATCTGGATAGTTCCAGTAAATAGCTATCCTTATCGATCAAGATTGCTTTATACCGCCCTTGAAAAACATGTCCAACACGGCGATGTGCGCGATTAAAAATCTGCGTATACATTCCGTTGAGCTGGCGCATTCCTTTTGAAAGGTTGGCATCGGGTGTTTCAACTAATAAGTGATAGTGGTTATCCATCAAACAATAGGCATGGCACACCCAATTATAATGTTTACAAACATCAGACATGATGGTTAAAAAACTTTCTCTGTCTGCATTCAGTTCATAAATTACTTCCTGGCGATTACCCCGTGAAGTAACGTGGTATAACGCACCGGCAAACTCAAGTCTAAGAGGTCTCGCCATTTTCGCTTTCTCCTGTTATTTTTCCGCAAGCTTAACAGAACAAATATCATAAATCAAAGAC
>JADHTX010000084.1 GCA_016784875.1 Methylobacter sp. | reverse complement strand
CATCTTTTGGTCAAATGTACCTTCAATATGAATCGCTCGTTCAGGGCCATCTCCCCCTTTTATGGAATAGATAGCCCACACATAAAAACCTGAACCGTCTGAAATGCTGAGATGTAAGTCAGCCGAATGATCGAGGCCATCAAATAAGCTATTATGGTCTTGTTCATCGTTTCTAGTGAAATCTAAAGGGAACTGTCTGATTAATAGCTCGCGAACAGTCTCTGTTTCCCCCGGTATTTTTCTTTCGTGGTTATAAATTTCATAAGCAGTCGCGCAATTAATCCACGGGATTTCTGCAAGAATGCCTAAGAATTTATGAGTTAACTCCTGGTAATCTTGTTGGGCAGATAACTGTGTAGTCCAGGAAAAAATTTGCTGTACCGTAAGATCGAAGCTCATCAGTATTCTGTTGGAATATTAAAAGATTGATTATGCAACGTTTATGCGAAAAAGGGGATCTTTTTTGAGAATTTGTGTCGAGCAACAAACGATATAGACTAAGCGTTAAACAGATTAAAGTTCTGTTGATATGTCAATACTGGCACATTAAGACTGAAACAAATGTAGAACCAGCGAATAATTTGAATAAAGCTTTTCCGGTCGGAAAAATTTCGTATCAAAAACGAGTCCGCATTTGCCGGAAACCAATCTCTACAGATAAACTAAGTCGCCCGGCGCATTAAGTTATTTTGTGAAAATCTTTATACCACTCGACAAAATTTTTAATACCGTCGTCCAGTAATGTAGCGGGTTTATATCCAAAATCATGCATTAAATCCGAAACATCCGCATAAGTATCAGGCACATCACCCGGCTGCATAGGTAATAGGTTTTTAATGGCTTCTATACCCAAACATTTTTCCAGAGTCTCGATGAACGTTAACAAATGTACAGGATTATTATTGCCGATATTATAGATGCGATAAGGAGCAAAACTGCTTGCCGGATCCGGGGTTTCACTTGTCCAGTCGGTATTGGCTTGTGCCGGTTGATCAATAACCCTGATTACACCTTCAACTATATCATCTATGTAGGTGAAATCACGGCGGTGGTTACCGTAATTAAACACATCGATCGGTTTTCCATCAATGATATTACGTGCAAACAAAAAAGGCGACATATCTGGCCTTCCCCAAGGGCCGTAAACGGTAAAAAACCGCAAGCCGGTGGTCGGTAACTTATAAAGATGGCTATAGGTATGGGCCATTAACTCATTGGCTTTTTTACTGGCCGCATAAAGCGAAACCGGGTGATCGACATTGTCATGGACAGAAAACGGCATTCTGGTATTCGCCCCATAAACCGAACTGGATGAGGCATAGGCCAAATGTTCGACAGTATTATGCCGACATCCTTCCAATATGTTGATGAATCCGACTATATTCGAATCGATATAGGCATGAGGATGGGTTATCGAATACCGTACACCGGCTTGAGCCGCAAGGTGCATGACTCGTTGGAATTGTTCTCTGGCAAAAAGATCTTCTACTGCCGACCTATCTGCAATTTCAAGCTTGATAAATGTAAAGCGGTCATAGTCTTGCAATCGCTCTAACCGTGCCAGCTTCAAATTAACATCGTAATAGTCGTTAAGATTATCTATACCGATAATTTCGTCGCCCCTCTCCAGCAGTTTCAGGCTAAGGCTTGAACCTATAAATCCAGCGGCTCCAGTTACTAATATTTTCAAAGTCCTCTCCTTATAATGATAAAAAATCTAATTTTCCTGGTTCACATGATCTGTCGCGGAGCACAGACTTGCTATTGCAACTTTACTTGGCATGTGGGAATAAAAGTATCTGCGGTGTTAGTAGGATAGAGAGTTCAACTTTCTGAATCAATAAGCGCTATTACTTAATCAATCGACAAAAATGCAGGATTAGCCAGCTCTAGGCTGCCCCTGAAGAGTGGCTACAATAAGTCGGCTACCGCCTTGATTGCGATGTTCGCACAGGTAAATACCTTGCCAGATGCCCAAGTTAAGTTTGCCTTTGGAAATGGGAATGCTGCAACTGGAACCCAAAAGAGCGTTTTTTATGTGTGCGGGCATATCGTCGTCACCCTCATAGGCATGCTTGTAATAAGGCGCTCCCTCAGGCACAAATCGATTAAAGTGGCTTTCCATATCCATACGCACCGTTGGGTCGGCATTTTCATTAACCGTCAACGATGCCGAGGTATGTTTGATAAAGAGATGGAGTAATCCGCATTCAATGGTCGCCAATTCAGGAATAACGATCAGGATTTCACCAGTGATCAGGTGAAATCCTCGGCATTTTTCTGATAATAAAAACTCTTTTTGTACCCACATTCACAAAATCCGCTGGACTTGAAGTGCCGCATTAAGCAGCACATTGGAAAATAAAGACTAATGGTTTAATGATTTTACCAAGCGATGTAAAGCTTCGCTGCCGTGATTGAACAGCGGCCAGCCGTCTCCAGTCAAAACAGCTTTAATATCGGGCAAATCGGCGATGCGCTTGACCGATTGCACCGCCTTGTTTTTATCAGTCAGCTTTAGATCCGGCAGTATGCACAATTCACCGCCGACATGGCAGCGGATCAAATCGCCGGTTATCAAGGTAGTGTGTTCCAGAAGCAGTGCCAATTCTCCCGGCGTTTTAGAACCATTAAGCTGAAAAGCAATTAATCCGGGTACGACTTCTTCATGATCATGAAGCCAGCGGGTGCAGGATAGCGGAAATGTTTCTTCTTCTGCCGCCGGGCCGTAAATCGCCGCTCCGGTAACATCGGCTAAATGTTCGGCATCGCGGCAGTGGTCGCTATTGGTGATGATAATAAAACTGACCCCGCCCAGACTTTGTAAGTGGCTGTGATCATGTTCAGACATCGGTAAGGGATCGATTAAAACATTTCCACCGTCACGCACCCACAGCACGCTATGAAAATCAAGGTTGCGCTCCCGATTAAATTCTGACCAGCCAAACAGGTCTTTTCTGTGTAATTGTTTCATTGCTCATCTCCTAAATTAATAACTGATGTCACCCAAAGCATGCAAATAAAAAAAACGTAAGGCATCTCGCAATAGGCTCTTTATAAATATTTACAATGCTCACACCATTTAATTGATCAGTTATATTTGTATTCGAGCTAAAAGGCAAGGCCAAGCTTAAGCGGCATGCAAAATAGCTGACGAAGCTATAATACTCGTAGTCTAGTCCAGGTTTTTTTGTATAATCAAATTCATTTCCCAAATTTAATCCAGTAATGCAGACACCTTTTAAGACCATTGGCATCATAGGCAAACCCAGCGACCCCGGCATTGCCGAAACGTTAACAGCTCTGCATGCTTTTTTAAAACAACATGCCTATACGGTCATTGTCGCGAAAGACAGCGCCCATTTTATTGAAAAGCAGTCGGTTGAATCCTGCCCTATTAATACACTGGGCCAGCATTGCGATTTAGTTATTGCCGTTGGCGGCGACGGCACTTTTCTTGCGGCCGCCCGTGCCATCGTCGAATATGATATTCCGTTAATCGGCATCAATCTGGGCCGACTGGGTTTTCTGGTAGATATATCGCCCAACGAGCTGTCCGATAAACTGCTTTACATCCTTCAAGGTCATTACACAGAAGAAAAGCGCTATTTATTGCGTACCAAGATTATTCGTGATGGAACCGTTATTCACGAAGAAACCTCCGTCAATGAAGTGGTCATCCATCGTTGGGTAACGCCCAGCATGATAGAAATTATCACCAAAATCGATAATGTGTTTTTAAATTCGCAACGCTCAGACGGACTGATTGTTTCAACGCCGACCGGATCAACCGCTTATTCCTTGTCAGCGGGCGGGCCGATTCTGCATCCGTCGTTAAATGCTCTGGTATTAGTGCCGCTTAATCCCCATACCTTGTCAAATAGGCCTATAGTGGTAGATGATTCGGCTGAAATTGAAGTCAGCTTTTGCCAGACTAAACAAATCAACGCCTTGGTGACATGCGATCACATTGAAATCCCCGAGGTATTGATCAGTGACAAGATTTTAATTAAAAAAGAGCCGAAACCGATTAGAATTTTGCATCCGGAAGGTCATGATTTCTTCCAGATACTCAGGAAAAAACTCAACTGGAGCAGTGGTTACCACACAGACGCAGATGCTAGTAAACCTTAATATTATCGACCTCGCCGTCGTAAAATCATTAGATCTCGACCTGGAAAAAGGCATGTCGGTGCTTACCGGCGAGACCGGGGCCGGTAAGTCTATTTTGTTAACCGCCTTGGGACTCGCGCTTGGCGATCGGGCAGATTCCGGCTACGTGCGGCCCAATAGCAAGCGCGCCGAGATTAACCTGGAATTCGATTTGGCCGATGCGCCGTTAGCGCAGCAATGGCTCAAGGACAATGAACTGGATGCCGAGCAGCAATGCCTGATCCGGCGCATTGTTAATCACGATGGCCGATCTAAAGCGTATATCAATAACCGTCCGGTAACCTTGCAGGCTTTGCAGGAACTCAGCGAAAAGCTGGTTGAAATTCACGGCCAACATGCGCATTTGACCTTGCTTAACCCCGACGAACAACGTCGCCTGCTGGATGCCTACGCAAAAAACCAACCGCTGCTGGACAGAGTTAACGCCTGCTACCGGCAATGGCAGCAAAGCAGCAAAGAGCTGGCTGGCCTGATTAAATCCAGCGTCGATCAAACCGAACGCGAAGAATTGTTGCGTTATCAGATTGAAGAATTGCAACAGCTGGATTTGGTTAATTTCAGCTATGCCGAGCTTTCTGAAGAACACGGCATGCTGGCCAATCTGGGGCAGATCTTAAGCACCGGTCAGGTCCAAGTCGATATGCTGTATGAGAACGACCGGCAATCGGTCAATCAAATGCTCAACCACTCCCTGGCCGAGTTAAGCCATATTGCCCAATTTGCGCCCGAATTAAATGAAATCTGCACCATGCTTTCCGAAGCGCAGATTCAGGTTGAAGAAGCATCCTTACAATTACGCCGCTTTTTGGAGTCGCAAGAGGCCGATCCGCAACGGCTGGAAGCGTTGGAAAATCAAATCGGCATTGTGCAAAGCTTAAGTCGCAAACATCACGTTACCCCTAATGAGCTGCCGGAATTGGTCGGTAAACTGGAGAGCGAGCTTGACGGCCTAGCGCACAGCAGTGAGCGCATCGAAGAATTAACGGTAAGTACCGAACAGTTGCTAACTCAATATCATCAGCTGGCCGCACAACTGACGGCACAGCGCAGCCTCAGCGGTAAAAAACTGCAACATAAAATCTCTGAAATGATCAAAGAACTGGGCATGCCGCAAGGCGAGTTTCTGGTCGACATAGGCGCATTGGATAGCCCAACGCCCAAATTAAACGGCAAAGATAAAATCGAATTCCTGGTCAGTGCCAATCCCGGCCTGCCAGCAAAACCACTGGCTAAAGTGGCTTCAGGCGGCGAATTATCGCGCATCAGCCTGGCGATTCAAGTCACCACTTCCAGTGATAAAACCACCCCGACCATGATATTTGATGAGGTAGACTCAGGCATAGGAGGAGGCATTGCCGAAATCGTCGGGCAAAAACTGCGTAGCTTAAGCCATAACCGGCAAGTCATGTGCGTCACTCACCTACCACAAGTCGCTGCACAAGCGCATCACCATCTCTACGTTGAAAAAAACAACCGAACCGACATCACCTCTTCCAATGTCCGGTTACTGGAAATGGAGGAGCGTGTTGAAGAAATTGCCAGAATGTTAGGCGGCGTAAATATGACCGCCAACACGCTGGCGCACGCAAAAGAAATGTTGTTTCAATCCATTCCCGACACACAGTCGGGACATACAACTACAGGGAACAAAAAATTATGAACAGATTTCCAGCAGAATGGGAAAAACAATCGGCCGTATTAATCGCATGGCCACATAAAACCGGCGACTTTCGTAACCTTAATGCCGTCGAACAATCCTACAGCGTTATTAGCGATACCATCAGCCAATATCAAAAGCTGTTTATCGTCTGTCGGGACGATAGCCATCAGCAACATATTCAAACTTTAATCAGCAAAAACGACAACATGGAGTTTATCCATGCCGCTGTGAATGACATTTGGGTTAGGGATACTGTTTTTCTCAGCGTTAAAAAAGACAGCTCAATCATGCACATGAACTTTCTTTTCAACGGTTGGGGCGAGAAATACTCGCACCAGAACGATAACGACCTCAATCATAAACTGCTAAACGCCAAACCCTTTAAAGGCGCGAGTCACACCGACATAGATTTCATTCTGGAAGGCGGCAGCGTCGAAAGCGACGGCATAGACACCATCCTGACCACAAAACAATGCCTGTTAAATCCGAACCGGAATAAAGGCCTGAGCCAACAAGACATAGAACAGCAATTGCTTGAAAACTTGGGCGCAAAACGGATATTCTGGCTGGATCAGGAAAACCTGACCGGCGACGATACCGATGCCCACATCGATACCCTGGCGCGGTTTTGCTCCGCCAACACCATAGCTTACACCAGCTGCGACGATCCCGAAGACTTGCATTACAACAGCCTGAAATTCATGGAAACGCAACTTCAGGCGCTTAGAACCCAGGACGGCGATGTCTATCATCTAGTGCCGTTACCGTTACCGCAACCGATTTATGATGAAGACGGGCAACAGCTTCCGGCCAATTACGCCAACTTTTTGATCATCAACCATGCCGTGATGGTGCCGACATACGGCGACCCGATGGATGCAGTAGCGCTGGAACGCTTAGCTACTTGCTTTCCTGACCGCAAGGTTATTGCCATTCCCTGTCAGCCCTTAGTGCATCAATACGGCAGCCTGCATTGCATGACCATGCAGTTTCCAGAAGGTACGCCGCAAGCTGTCGCTTAGATTAATGACATTAGTGTAAATCTTGTGCAGGACGCAGTATTAAACTGCGTTCTGCATTAATACGGGATAGCATGCAAAACAGCGATATTAAATGGATTCAACGGTTTAACAAGGGTTTGTAGCGCTAACCAATAAAATAAGCCGTGAGATTGATGAGCCGCTCTTGCCTTACAGTTTTGATATTTCAATGTATGGTGAAGACCGGCCGAATTATGGGTTTTGAGTGATTTTAACTCATTGATTTAACAACAACCTCTCTATTTCATTTTGGCGAAGGTATTGAACTAAAGCCTCATCGTTTTTGTTTAGGATAAGTTATCTACCACTAATTCCAAACCTACGACACGATCAAAATGTTTGATATTACCTGTAGCTAAGTTCATGTTATTTCCTAATGCGGTCGCTGCTATCAATAAATCTTCAGGTTCAATTAACAAACCTTTCTTTTTTAAATCCTGATAAATGTTAGCCGCGTGTTCTGCGCAATGACTGTCAAAATCAAGCACTGTCATATTGCTAAACATGACTTTCCAATAAGCATCTTCATCCTGATTATCACCACGCAATAATTCATAAACCGTAATACTGGATACAGAAAATTGATATGATTTTGTCGCTAGGCGGTACAAAAATGTTTTGTCTTTATCTGCTTTCTTTGCTCGTTTGTGTGCAATCAGTACATTCGTATCGAGGCAGATTATTTCCATTGGCGCAAATGCCTTATTTTGTCTTCAATGACTGCATATTCATCATCTGACATTTCAGGGCTATCAAGTAAAAATTGTTGAAATGTAGAGCGAGACGATGTGTCGTCGTCTAATGGCACAATCGTTAATTCGACACGTTTAGCATTAAAACCTTCGGGTACATGAATGTGTATAATGCCATTCACAACGTCTGCGTATTGTTTTACTGAGTTTAAGCTCACAATCAAATACTCCTTAAATCATCTTAATTTCAATGAACGGCGAGCATCAGTTAAAAAACTGCTCGGTGTCAATCTTAACACTATCCCTTACTAAAAATGCACATCAATCGGCTTGTAAAACTCCTGTGGATTTAGTTCCAGCAACTGTGACCGTACCCGAGCCCTTAAGTCCTTTGCCGGATTAAATACATATTCTTCATAATTAGCATGGTCGAAATTGATTAAATGTCTCGTTCCCAAGCTGGAGCGTAAGCGCCCAACCGCACCATCTACTCAAGCCCAATAGTCCGGTAGGGGGCGCATCGCGCCCCGATTACAAACACCAAAAGTCGGGTTGCTTTCAAAGCATTCCAACGGACAATTCATTTCAAGAATCAAAATATCCAGTACGGTTGGGCTTCTAAATGGGGCGCGATGCGCCCCCTACCGGGCTATATAAAGATATGACAACCAAGGCAGTGATTTTTAAAATTAACACGCTGAGTAGTCACCCAGCCAAAGCCGAATGATAAATGCCTTCAAGCCAATCGATTAAAGCGGAATCAATTAACTTGTGCGAGGCTACATGCCGTCCTAAGGCGCCGCGTTCAGACTCTAGTTTAACTTTACCTGAAAAAAGCAAATCATCTATTCGATGCATGATTCGTTTGCCATCCAGCAATCGACTTAATCTACGCCATCGCAATATAGGATCTTGTTCGTTTTCAGCGAAACGCTTAATTTTTATCTGCTCGGCCTCTATAGTATCAAACTCAACTTGTAACTTGATTTGTATAGCTTGCTTAAGCTCCTCCCCCGATTTATCCCGCAAAACTTGCTCACCAACCTTTGTTGGGGAATTAGTCGATAGAAGGGTAACAGCTACCATGTTGTCCTCATGATCGCACAACAACTTGGCAATATCAGCCGCTGAAGTCTCAGCATTAAGACGTTTTTCAGCCACTAGAGCAGCTAAAGCTTGAGGATGTAGCAAATAGTTTTCTAATTCCCAACGATGCAATACAAAAATCTTCTCGCCATAAGGCTTTTGAGATAAAAAAACGGCATCATCAATTTCCCACCACAATGAGTCCTGAAAATTAGGATCTGCCAAAAGAATATCCCTATCGACGATACCAAAAGCCTTTAATTGTGAGTTTTCAACTTTTTTCAGAACCAACTGACAGCCTCCGTCGCCACGGGTTTCAGAAACCGATTCAAAACTCAACTTGTCATAGAAATTAAACGTTGAAAACCAATTTCTTAAAATGTATTGATCGTCAGTGGACTCCAAATAAATTTTAATACCGTCGGTAGATTCAGGAACTATCGCCTCCTTACCGATGTTTTTAAAACTGCCATTATTCCTCATCGTCATTGCCCATTCCTTTCTTAATCAAGTGACCGCCTTTTATTAATCTATCTTCATCAACATCCAAGCCTGCAACAAACGTTTCCAGTATTTCAGTCGAATGCGTAGTTGCTATCACGGTAAAGTTTGCATCCTCACTGGCTGCCAATGCTTTTAAGGCATAAAACAATCGATACTGCCAGCGGATATGCAAATGCACGTCGAATTCATCAATCAGCAAAATGGTATTTTTAGTCTGGTGAGCACCGATACGCAAAAACAACTGCATCAAATTTTTTTCACCGCTGCTTAAACGGTCAAGGCGGTGAATTGGATCATTGCTACCTGTGTGTATAATCGCCTCGGGTGGATCACGACTCACATCTTTTAAATATTTGCCCGTTCCTTCAAAAACTTGTTTATTAACCAAATCACGCGCTTTTTCAAAACGCCCGTCATCCAGCCATTTCAACCAAACCAGAAGATTATCTAAAGAATAATTCCAGGTTTCATTATGCGGTGAAAAACAATGTACAGTTTTATAACCCCAATAATGTGGTTGGGTAATGGAACGTGGTTGCACTAATTCATCGGAAAAACTAATCGGCGGTATATCACGATAAGCGGAAAAGCTTAGTGTCGTCGGATAAGAAAAAGTGCTTTCGCCAAAACCACTCGGAGAAGCATTACTACTGGATTGCAAAGCAACCAATAAATCGGCAATAAAATCATCCGTTTTATGGCTAGATAAAGGTTTTAATGGCAGGCCACTTCGTCGTCCCATAAAACCCATGCGATGCCAGTTGGCTGCATTATGGGCTTGCAATTGCTCGGCATCCCATACTTTCAGCGACAAGTCGCTGTTTGAATGACCGGCTAAAATAGATAAAACAATATGATGATCTTGCCCCTGCCAATATACGCGAAGTTTCAAATCAAGTTGAGCGCGTCCTTCACCCTTGTCTAAATCTTCCAAACCGTATTGTTTAGGCTCGGATTGTCCCAACAAGCCAAGTAAGCAGGACATGGTATCCAAAACCGTTGTTTTGCCTGAACCATTTTTTGATACCATCAAGAAAAAATTGCAAGGCCGATGTTCCTTATCGGTGAAATCAATTTCGTAGGGCTCATCCTGAAAGGGGCCGATACGATCCAAAATTAAATACAGCGGACGAAATTCATAGATTAACAAGTCGTTTGCCATTTGCAGCTCCTTTTATAAATTACGCAGGCACAATTTAATATCATCTTGCGAAATGTAAGCCCCATGTACACGAATAGCATTCGTCGATACCTGAGGGATTTTAACCAGCATATCACCGGAACCTAACAATTGTTCCGCGCCCATTTCATCCAAAATAATCCGGGATTCAGTATTTTTTTGTACGCGCAAAGCAATTCTGCTGGGTATATTGGTCCGCAACAAACCACTGAATGTTACTGAATCAGGCCGCTGTGTGGCTAGAATCAAATGAATGCCTGTTGAACGCGCTTTTTGTGCAAGGCGAACCAGCGGTGTTTCCAATTCACGAGATTGCATCATTAAATCGGCCAGCTCTTCAATGACCACAACAATACGCGGTAATTGCAATTTGCGCTGTTGCAATGCCTCGGTCAAATTGCTGACACCTGCTTCACGTAACAATTGATTCCGGCGCTCCATTTCATCAACCAATTGTTCCAATAGCTCCATTACATCAGTAATCAGGTGAACCACACCCTTACTATATAAATGCGGGATTTTTTCATATTGCGCCAGTTCGACTTGTTTCGGATCAATCAGGGCTAACTGCAAGGAATCTTTTGATTGTGTCCATAACAAGGATAATAGCAACGCATGTAGACAGACGCTTTTACCGCTGCCGGTTGTACCCGCGATTAATAAATGCGGCGCATCAACTAAATCAAAGGAAAAATCGTTGCCTAAAACATCTTCGCCCAACCAAACCGCTAACCGGCTATTACCCTTTTCCTGTTCCGCCCATTGAGGCAATCGGCTTGCATCAATAGCCTTCCAGTGTTGCCGCTGACGAGGAATATCCATACCAACAACTTTAGGTTCACTCGTAGCATGAATAAAAACACCTTCCTGCTGCAAACCCAAACGAAAGGCCAATTTTTCCAAGCCTCTCTTTAATTGATCCAAATGTTGAATGTTGGGCAAATGCAGAAAATACCGGTCAATTCTAGGTCCTTGAATTTTTTCTTTAATTTCCGCAGCAACGCCGATTTCCTGCAACGCATCAACCAAGGTATTTTTTACAGTATTTAATCCGGCTTGCTCTGGATTAAGATCTAAACCGGCAAACAACTCTTCTTGTAAATAAGCAATAAAATCGTGGCTACTATTCCAGCTCGTGCGTATTTCATATAGGCCTCTGCGTATATGTCGTTGTAACCAAATACGATATTGTTTTATATCGGCAAACAAATCTTCACCATGATAAACACTGAGCAAGGCACAAATAGCATCGTCAAAATTTAAAATCCCTTTCTCCGCGTCGTCTGCTTTATCTTTTCCTGTTAATTGTGAAAAAGTATACTCAGACCCGTCCACATCAAT
>JADHTX010000083.1 GCA_016784875.1 Methylobacter sp. | reverse complement strand
GAAGACGGTGACCATGGTAATGCCGAGTAGGCCGCCCACTGGTTCCACCAGACCGGTTAACGTGGCAATACCCACGGCTCGCCACTTGTTGTAACCTAGCCCGACTAAGGGCAGAGCAACGGCCAGACCTTCGGGTATGTTTTGTAGGGCTATTGCAATAGCCAGAACCACGCCGTTTTTCATTTCTCCAGAACCGAAACTAACACCCACTGACATACCTTCTGGAAAGTTATGGATGGTGATTGCGATGATGAACAGCCAGACTTTTTTTAAGGAATTCAGGTGAACATCGGAAACCGAATCGAAATGTACATGCGGTAATTGGCGATCGGCATAGTGCAAAAACAGGGCGCCGATCATCATTCCTATGGAAACAATGTAAATACCTTTGCCAGGCCAGATCAGGTTGCCGTAGGTCATGCCGGGAACCAATAGGGAAAATGCGGTAGCGGCCAACATAACCCCGGCGGCAGCACCGAGCATGCTATTGAACAGGTTTTTGGAAATGTCTTTGAAAAACAGCGCGGGTAAGGCGCCTAGGCCTGTCGCGAGTCCGGCCAGAATGCTGGCTAAAAAACCGATAACGACAATCCGACCGAAAAGTAAATACAAACTGCCAAACACCACCAATTGCGATAACAGAAATAGTCCGGCTAATGTCGCCCAACGTTTTAGCGGCGGCATAGCCAACAGTTTCTGATAATTCTCGCTGGATTTCATCGCGGTTACTTGATCTTCAAAATAGCATTGCAATTTTGTTAGAGTTTTTGTTGTTATGGTCATTGGGCTTACCTGCATCGGCTGGATTCGGAGTGTGCGCCTTACATTATAACCAAATACCGAAAATTTTGGATTGTTTGTGCGGGATTAGCGGGGACATAGTGCTTTATTCAGGCTTATCGGATATGGGGTCGCAGTGGATCATTAAACAGCCCCCCTCAGAGGATGAAACGAGGATGATGTCGCCGTATTCTGGGTGCTGAACACACTTGGCGGCAAGCATTCCGGCATGATCAACTCGTTCGGTTTCATCGTAAATATCTTCGGATATTTTGGCGTACTGCTGTGCTGTCAGGGGCGTTATTTTGGCTAGTTTCATATGGATAGTCTCTATATGGAGGCAATATCAGATAGCCGGTGAGGCCGTCTTATGGCGCCAAAGTTATTGGTATTAGTATCCGTTAATATAGCACATGGGGATGTAAGTATATAACCATTGTATTGTAATTAATTGCTTACGTTGTGCGTGTTGTTAATTAAGTTGAATTAGAGAGATAAAGTAAATCAAAACTTAGACTGAAAGTGCTTACCGGCAAACATTTTATGGTTTTCTTGCATGCTGCTTCGATGCCAACAAGTCGGTGATATAGGAAAATTTCCTTTTATCTTCGGCTGTCTAGCAGCCGCGCTGTAGATTGGCTACTATGGCGGCACTATATTGATTGGAGTGAACAATGAAAAAAATGGCATACACCCTGCTTGGGTTAAGTCTAGCGGCGACCAGCGCAGTATCGGCAAAAGATCAGCCGCTGGATTTGGGTATCATAGATGTAGTCGGCGTTACGCCCTTGCCGGGTGGTGGTGTTGCCGCGAATAGAATACCGTCCAATATCCAAACCGTTTCTTCCGAGCAACTGGAAAAAGCCCAAAGTATTACTTTGGCCGATTACATTAATCGCTACTTGGGTAGCGTATATATAAACGAGGCGCAAAATAATCCGTTGCAGCCGGACGTTTCCTATCGAGGTTTTGTCGCTTCGCCGTTGCTTGGCTTACCCCAAGGCTTATCTACCTATGTTAACGGCGTCCGTTTTAACGAAGCGTTCGGCGATACCGTTAATTGGGATTTGATTCCCGAAGGGGCGATTGATTCGATGGCGTTATATCCGGGATCTAATCCGGTTTACGGCCTGAATAGTTTGGGTGGGGCATTATCGGTCAAGACCAAAACCGGCTTTTCCGCGCCCAAGCATGAGTTTGAAGCTTACGGCGGTTCTTGGGGGCGGCATTCTGAGGAATTAAGCAGCGGTTGGAATAACGGTACCTGGGGCTATTTTTTAGACCTGCATCATTTTAAGGAAGACGGGTGGCGGGATTTTTCGCCGACCAAGGCGGATCAGGCGTTCGGCACTTTGAGCTGGCGCGGCGATAAAGGCTCGTTAGACCTGACCTTGGGCGGTAATGATAATAAGATGCTGGGTAACGGCGCCGCGCCGATCCAGTTGCAGCAACAAGACCGGGCGGCGGTGTTCACTCATCCCGATCAAACCGTTACGCGCATGTTCTTCTCTGAATTGGCAGGCAGTTACGACCTGGCCGATGATATAGAAGTTAGCGGTAATGCTTATTTTAGGCAGAATCGAATCAGGACCTTTAACGGCGACAATAGCGATTATGATGCCTGTCAGCTCCCTGGCAATGCCGGAAATTTGTGTGAAAATCCCGGCCCCGATGAGCAGGAAGTTGAGGATATTAACGGTAATGAAGTACTTGCCGACGATGCGGTCGAAGGGGCAACCAACAACACCAGTCAAACCAATATGCGCAGCCGTGGCGGCACCGTGCAGACGGCGTTTGCCCGGGACTTGTTCGAACACGAAAATAATCTGACTGTGGGCGCCAGTTACGATTATGCCGAAGTGCATTTCGGTTCCGACACCGAGCTGGGTTCGCTGACCGATACGCGGGGCACAACGCAAAGCGGGATTCTTGTCGATGAGTCCAGAGTGCGATTGCATACCAATACCTCAACGGTGGGCGTGTTCCTGACCGACAGTTTTTCCATTACCGATGCGTTAACGGCCACCGTAGCAGGGCGTTACAACTATAGTCATATCAACATGGAAGACAAGTATATAAACAGTGCAAAAACCCTGGACGGCTCGCATACCTTTGACCGGCTTAACCCTTCTGCCGGATTGACCTATCAGATCAGGGATAACCTGAACGTGTACGGCAGTTACAGCGAGTCGGCGCGCGCGCCCACGCCGATGGAGTTAAGCTGCGCCGATCCGACAGCGCCGTGCAAATTGCCGAACTCTTTCGTGGCCGATCCGCCATTGGAACAGGTGGTTGCGAAAACCTGGGAAGGCGGATTCAGAGGGGATTTGGATGAGCTGTTAGGCAAGGGCGATTTGAAATGGAACCTGGGTTATTTCCACACCATCAATCACAACGACATTATTTTTCGCCGCGATGCCGCCAGCGGACTTATCAGCCAGGGCTATTTCAGCAATGTGGGCAAGACCCGCCGCTACGGTATAGAAGCGGGGACGACGGTCAATTATCCGCAGCTGTTCAGTTCTATTGACGACTGGCATTTTTCGACCAACTATACTTATTTAAACGCCCGGTTTATGGATGGTTTCGATATTCAGAATCCGCTGGATACGACTCAGGCGATGGCTGTTACCAAAGGCGACAGAATTCCGGGCATTCCCGAGCATATCTATAAAGCCAATATCGGCGTCGATTTATGGCAGCGCGTGTCGCTGGGTATTGACGGCATTTACAGCGGCAATAAGTATTTCAGGGGGGACGAGGCCAATAGCCAAGCACCATTAGCCGGTTATTGGGTATTTAATGCCAAGGCGGAATATAAAGTGACTAAGAATTTTGCGCTATTCGGCAAAGTCGATAATATTTTTGACAAGAACTATAACTCTTTTGGGGTTTATGGGCAGGCTAATGAAGTATTGCCGGGCTTCGATGATGGTCGCTTTGTTTCGTCCGGTGCGCCCAGAGCGGGTTGGGTTGGGGTGCGGTTGAGTTTATAGGGCTGATTTATTCGATTTGATGGCATTGCTGTGTAGCGCATGCCGTCATTCGAATATCATGGAGACGTTGCCTGATTAGTGTTGATGAGATGAGTTTTTTTGATTTGCAGATTCCTGTGATTTGGATCTGGGTATTTTTTTCGGCGGGAGTTATGGGATTAACATTGGGTAACCTGACAACTCCATGCCGTATTCTTGCAGGCAATAAAAAGCCCGCATGAAGCGGGCGTGTTGAGTGCTGTTATTATTATTATTGAGTTGTTATCTTTACAACTTGCCCCAAGCAGTGTCACTTAATTTTATTATTATTATCAGCTAGTCAACAAAGACTAATTTCCCCCTCTTGGTCGGTAATTAAACCGGACTCACTCCCTTAAGCCGTGGGGAATTTTATTCAAATGCCTCTTCTTTGTCTATTTAAAAATGGGGTTTATTGGGAAAAATGTCTTCTCGAAATAAATATTTAATTAATACAATGAGTTATTCTATTTAATGGGGTGCTAATATACTAAATAACAGGCAGGAAGTGCCTTCGTGTTCAGGTGGCGTTCAGGTTTTTACTGGTTACGCCTGGATTCTTCTTCCTGGTTGATAAAAAAATGGAGTCGTTCATTAAGGATTGAGGATAGTTGAAAATTAAGGCCTTTCGATTTTTGTGCCAGTCTAATTTGCAAAATAGCGTCTTTGGTTTGTCCGGTCGCATAGTAGTATTCTGCAAGATAGCGATGAGACTCGGCTGGCTGATTTAAGTCGCTATATACTTGAGCTAACAATTGCGAATAAATCGGTAAGCGCTGGGTTTTAGGTTTTAACTGAAATAAGTTTTTCCGTGCCAATTCGGCGTTACCGGCTTTAAGTAGGGAGGTAATGTATTCGAGTTTAATGGCTTCGTTATTTGGAAATTGCTCGGTCAGTTTTTTATATCGAGCCAGTGCTGTGCTGTAATTTTTAGAATCCAGTGCAGTGCGGGCAAGCGCGGTTACGTATTGCGGTTGGTTTGGGTATTCTTTGCTCAGTTGTTGAAAAATACTTTCCGCGTCTTTAAATTTTTGCGAGGCAAGTGCGCTCAACCCAAGCCCGTAGCGAGTGACGGCGCGTTGTTCGGTCGTCCCTTGCGTTAATCGGGATTGAAAGAATTTTAGGGTGTCGGCATTGTTAGTGCTCGTTAAAACCCGAATTTTTGCTTTGGTTAGCTGATAGCCGAGCGAGTCTGGATATTGTTTGTAGGGATAGGTTTCGGCACGTCCGCGCGTATCGGAAATACGTGAGGCGGTAACCGGGTGAGTTCTTAAAAACTCGGGAATATTCTGTCCGTAATAGCGACTGGATTGCTGTAAGCGCTCAAAAAACGTGGGCATGCTGCGCGGGTCGAATTGCGAACCGGCTAAGGTCTGCATGCCGACTCGATCTGCCTCTGCCTCGTTTTCGCGGGTAAAATCAATCTGAAATTGGACGTTACCTGCTTGAATGGCGACTAAGGCGGCCTGCCCCAATGCCGGGGATTGAGTGCCTATTAAAATCGCAGCTAAGGTTGCCGCAGCAGTAGGGATTGATAAGCGACTGGAGGCCTCATAAGCTCGGTACAAATGGCGTTGGGTAACGTGAGCAATTTCGTGCGCCATCACCGATGCTAATTCGCTTTCGGCTTCGGTAATTAAAATCAGTCCTGAATTTACGCCAATATATCCGCCCGGCCCTGCAAATGCGTTAATGTTATTTTCCATTACCACAAAAAAATGGAATGGGTTACCCGGAGTGTCGCTATTGACTGTCAGTCTTTCACCTATCGATTGAATGTATTGCTGAATTTCGGCATCCTGATTGATAACAATTTGCGAATGTAAGCTACGAAAAAATGCTTCGCCGAATTCCTTTTCTTCGGCGGGTGAGATTAAGGTTCCGGAAGAGTCTCCCATGTCAGGCAATTCGATTTTAGTGATCTCAACGGCCTGCGGTAGGGCAGGAAATAGAGCTAAGCTTATAGCTAGGGTAATAGCCGATGGTTTAAATTTCATACACTTAGGACTGAATATGTTAGCGGGTTTTCAAGCGGATTGTTGGTCGCTCAACGATCACTTCGTCCAGTTTATGATCTTGAGTTTTATCGGGCTGATCCGGTGCCGAATAGCTCTATTGTTCCAGATATTCTTCGATCTCGCAAAGCGCTAGGGAAATGAACTGGTTGCGCCCTTTTTGTTTGGCTTGATAGAGGGCAGTGTCAGCTGTGTTTAAAAGGTTGTCGTCATTTTCAGGGATGCCGGTGCATATGCCAATACTAATCGTTATCTGTTTGAACAAAGGGGATTTTATATGCGGTATCGCCAAATTAAAAACAGCGCTTCTAAGCTTTTCAGCAAACTGTTCAGCTGTTTTTTTGGGTAAATACGGCATGACGAGTACGAATTCTTCTCCACCATAACGCGCGATGATATCGGTGGCGCGCGATAGTTGTGCTTTTAATGTGCGGGCGACTTGTTTTATGACTTCATCGCCAGCCAAATGTCCGTATTGATCGTTATATAGTTTAAAAAAATCAATATCGATCATAAAGATGGATAAATAGTGCTTTTGCCTTTTTGCGTCGGCTACAGCCATTTCATAATGCGCATCGAAAAACCTGCGGTTACAGATGTCGGTCAGGCCGTCTGTTGTTGCTTCTTTCTTTAAAATTTCCGAATGAGAGCGTAGTATCTTTTCGCGTTTGATTGAACTGCTGGAATCGGTGATTTGGATGAGGCCGCAAGATTCATTTTGTTGCGAGCGAATCGGCGTGATGGCAATCGATTGATACATCCGGGTTTGCGGCTGATTTATTTTGGGTGGATTATATAGTGGCAGCGGCGAGCGGTGTAAGGCAGTGGACAATACTACAGGGAGTCGGTGAGTTAGGGTGCTGTTGAGTGCGGTCAGGAAGGCGGGCGACACGGTTTCTGCAAACACGTTTTCAAGTGATTGGTTGAGGGCGTCGGCTTCTTGAATGTTGCTGTGTTTGGCGATCCAATCATTCCAGAGCAACACCTTGCCTTCGGCATCAACAGCAATTAACCCGAGGTTAATGGTATTGAATATGTTGTCCATATCAAAATGCTTCGTGTCAATTTTGCTCATGTATATTACCGAGAAATTGGTCGAGATGGGTGACCAGATTGGTTAAAGATGAAGTGCTTAACAGAAATACCAGATTGCCGGCCGTGTGCCGCTTTTCGATGGCGAGGTCGATGTGTAAAACCAGGACATAGGGCTGACTGGAATCTTTTTTCAGTCGATGCAATATTTCCTCGGCTGAGGCGACGGTGTAATCGGGTAAAGAGCTTTCTAGGACAAAATTGAGGATGTCAGCCATTGAGGATAAGCAGGCATTCAGAATAATATTGCCCAATTCGCACATGGCTTCATGCTCGAATTCTGCAAGCTCTTCATTGCTCATTTGCGAACCCATCATGTCGCTAATGATTTTTAATGCCTGGTCTTCGGTAAACAAAAGCAGGGCCTCGGCGTTAAAAGGGCCGCTAAAGTGCTGGCTCACTGCGCCAAAACGGCCTGTATCGGTTAATGACAATGTGACCGGGTTGATATCTTCCGCGTTAATGATTTGCACAGAGGGAACGGAAATGCGTACTTCATCGCCGACGATTTCGCTCAGGCTTAAGGCGGCCCGCCCAGCGCCGATGCTAAATATCTCTGTTAAAGCATCAAGATGCAGTTCACTGAATTGTCTCATTGGGCGTTTTTAAAATAATCCAATGTGAGAGCGATTGATTTTTCTGTAACTGGTTTGGCGACTAATATGCTTCCAAGTGAATGAGCGCGAGCTTGGTGTGTTTCTTGGATATTTGCCGAGAAAATAACGATTTTTATTGACGGGTGATTGAGGAGTATTTGCGCTGCGGCATCGGTTCCTTGAATCCCCGGCATGTTAATGTCCATGGTGCAATAGTCGGGAGGGTCGGTATTGACAAGCGCAATTGCATCTTCTCCGCAGGTAGCTTCAGTGATAAGCCACTCGGGTCTTTGAGCAAGAATATGGGTGCGAATTAATATTCTCGATACCTTGCTATCATCGACGATTAAAAGCTTTTTTATTGAACTGTCTGGCATGATAGATTTTAATTGATTAAAACTCAAAATATTCTACATGAAAAGACGAATGTCGCGAAGCTATTCTATGGCTAATACTCTAGAGTATTAACTTTTCGTTTTAATATGGATGCATGCATTTTTGTGTGGTGATTTTGCAAGGGATCGAAGTAACAACGGGGGTATTGTTAGTTACTTCAATCCAACTTACTGCGAATTAGGGTGGAGTTAGAAGCTGATGTTTCCTTGAAACCAGATTTTTTGGGTATCGGTAGAAAATCTATCGGCATCGTAATTTGCGTATTTAGCTAGCAATGAGTAATGTTTGCCGAATTTTTTGACGGCCTGAAAATCCCATTCTTTGCCATAATGAATACTTCCGGTATCGTCAGTAAAATCGTGATAAATACTTGATAAAACAAGGCTATCGTTTTCCATGAATTTTGCGTTTACGGTGCCGAATAGATCTCGGATACCGTCATTGGGTGTATTTAAAAATATATCTGCCCAGCCCTGAAACGCGTGGTTGGTGCCAAGCGGTGTGTCGAAAGTCCTGTTTGCACCAGAACCGTTAAGCTGCTCCATAGCGCCTTGAAAGCCGAAATTATAAGCAGTAAAACCACCCATTATATTGTAACGGTGTGCCTGATAAGGGCTGGAATGCTGGTAATCCTGTTGATAGCTCCATTCAGCCGTGTACAGCAGGCTATAGTGGTCATAGAATTTTTTTGGCTTTTTACTGTTGACAATACGTATGCCGTAAGTTTGGTTTGATTTTTGAAAGTTTTCGCTCTCGGTATAATCGAGCCAATAACCATAGCCGATTAGATTGCCATAGCCGCCAAGATTATAGTTGGCATTGAATAAAGGAGCGTTGATGTTCTCGGTCGTGGAGGTGAATGTTTGTACATTGCCAATATAGCCGACATTGACGGTTAAGTTTTTGATTGATTGATTGCTGATTAAAGCCGAATCAAATGTTGTTTCCATCTGACGCCAGCCCACGTTGCCGATAAATCGGTCGTCATCTAATTTAATGCGTTGTCTGCCGCCTTTAATAAGGGTGTCGGGAATACCGGCATAACTGATCCACAATTGATTCAGTTCATTGTATCCGGGGTCGGCGACAACAGAATAGCCAGTATTGGAGCCCCGTGTATTATTGTAATCCGATTGCAGTGCGTGGGTGCCTTCGTATTCTACATAGCCTTGCAGGTCGTGAAATTTTGGTGAAAGAATGCCTAAACGGGTGCGAATCGTGTTGGCGTTGGCTGTTTTTGCAGCCCCTCTGTCTTGATCAACGTTTTCATAACGATAATTGGTGTCGAACTTGACTGCACCGCCATTGCCGAATTTAAGCGCATCTTCAATTGTTTGGTTTGTATCGGCAGATACGTAACTACTGGCAACGGTTAGTGATAGCAGTGCTATAGATAAGGCTCTTGACGGCATTTTTTGTTGTTGTGGCATGAAGTCCCCGATATTAAATGGAAATATAGATTTACTATAGTAGTATTATTTATATTTCATAGAGATATGGAGTAACTTAGGTAAATAAAGTGAAGTATTATTTTTGGGTGTTGAGTATCGCATGTTTTATGTTAGTGTATGAGCTTATAACAATAATAATTATAAGGGATGGAATACCGTGCCAGATTTTAACTCATCCAAACAAAAATATGCTCTTGCCACGAGCACGGTGGCATTCACCGCCTGCTTTGCTGTATGGACTATCTTTTCAATCATTGGTATACAAATTCAGCAGAGTCTGCATTTAAGCGAGACTGAATTCGGCTTATTGGTTGGTACCCCGATACTTTCAGGTTCGTTAGTCCGGCTGATGCTGGGCATCTGGAGCGACCAGTACGGAGGGCGTATCGTATATATGCTGGTGATGGTGACAGCGGCCATTGCCACCTTGCTACTGACAGTCGTTGAAACGTATGCCATGTTTCTCGTCACTGCACTCGGTATCGGTGTTGCAGGCGGTTCATTTGCCGTGGGCATTGCCTATGTTTCGCGTTGGTACCCTAAAGAACAGCAAGGGACCGCGCTAGGTATTTTCGGACTAGGCAACGTCGGGGCAGCGGTGACCAAGTTCACTGCACCTTTTGTGATGGTCGCATTCGGTTGGCATGCCGTAGCGCAAGTCTGGGCGTTAGCGTTAATTCTGATGGCGGCAATCTTCTGGTTTGTTACCGATGACGAACCGATGCTGAAACAGCGCCGCGAATCCGGTGTTAAACCTGAGCCGTTTTTAAAACAACTGGAACCGCTGAAAGATTTGCGGGTCTGGAGGTTCTCGCTTTATTACTTCTGCGTATTCGGCGCTTTTGTTGCATTGGCGTTATGGTTGCCTCGCTATATGATCGGCGCTTACGGTTTTGATGTTAAAGCAGCAGGTATGCTTGCGGCAGCCTATTCCATCTTTGCCAGCCTGTTTCGCGCGTTGGGCGGTTGGTTGTCAGACCGTTATGGAGCGCGGTTATTGATGTATTGGACATTTATTGTCGCCACGATTTGTACCTTTTTCCTGTCTTATCCGCCTACGGATTACATTGTTCACGGCATTAATGGTGATATTGCCTTTAGTATGTCGCTTGAACCGCTAGGTTTTATTATTATCGTCTCTGTGCTGGGTCTGTTTATGTCGTTCGGCAAAGCGGCGGTGTACAAACATATCCCGGTCTATTATCCCGATAATGTGGGTGCTGTCGGTGGAGCGGTAGGCATGATCGGCGGTTTGGGCGGCTTTTTGTTGCCGCTGACCTTCGGTATGTTGAACGACTTGACCGGCATCTGGAGCAGTTGCTTCATGTTGCTGTTCGTGTTGATGGCGACTGCGTTGACCTGGATGCATTTTTCCATTGTACGGATGGAACGTCGTGTAGTGCCCGATTTGACTAAAATATCGACCGACCTGCATGAGTTGAGCCATCCGTCGCCGTTGGTGCTTACCGAATGGAATCCTGAAGATAAAGGCTTCTGGGAAAAGACCGGAAAGGGTATCGCAACCCGGAATCTGTGGATCAGTATTCCCGCGTTGCTGTTGGCTTTTGCCGTATGGATGGTGTGGAGTGTAGTGGTGATTAATCTGCCTAGCATCGGCTTTAAATATACCACTAACCAACTGTTTTGGTTGGCGGCATTGCCGGGTCTATCGGGGGCGACCTTGCGTATTTTCTATTCGTTCATGGTGCCGATTTTCGGCGGCCGTCGTTGGACGACGATCAGCACTGCCTCGCTGCTGCTACCGTCGTTATGGATAGGTTTTGCGGTACAAAATCCTGATACACCTTATGTATTAATGGTGGTATTGGCCTTGTTATGCGGTTTCGGAGGCGGCAATTTTGCCTCCAGCATGGCGAATATCAGCTTTTTTTATCCCCAGTCGCAAAAAGGCACGGCCTTGGGCATGAATGCCGGATTAGGCAATTTGGGCGTCAGCACCGTGCAGTTTGTGGTGCCGTTGGTTATTGCGGCGGGTGTGTTCGGTTCGCTGGGCGGCGAACCGCAAGAGTGGGTTAAGGCCGGAGTCACCAAGTCGATCTGGCTGCAAAACGCCGGTTTTATCTGGGTGCCGTTTATTGTTGCGACCAGTATTGCCGCGTGGTTCGGCATGAACGATATTGCCTCGGCTAAAGCCTCATTCAAAGAGCAGTCGATCATATTCAAGCGCCAACATAACTGGCTGATGTGCTGGCTTTATACCGGAACTTTCGGCTCGTTTATCGGCTATGCTGCCGGTTTTCCTATGTTGATTAAAATACTGTTTCCCGATGTCAATCCGACTCAATACGCCTTTTTGGGACCGTTGGTCGGTGCATTAATTAGGCCTGTCGGTG
>JADHTX010000082.1 GCA_016784875.1 Methylobacter sp. | reverse complement strand
ATGTTATGGCATCAAAGAAGAGCGATCTTCTGAATGCCCTAACCACTTATCTAAAAGTTGATACATCTCCTACAATTAGCACAACAGATTTTGCTTCCAAGTACTTTGATGATTTAGATACTCAAGATGCATTTACTAATTATATGGAGGATTCAGGAATACCGATCGTTGCATTCATCAAGGATATTGAATATATTGAGACTAAACTAAAAGACAGAAAAGTGAGCTTCCGTAGCAATGTAAAGATCACTGCGCCATCAGAGGCATTCAAAGAGCTGGTTACCATTGAGACCATAGAAGGCGATCCCGATGAATCTGGAACGCCAGCTGAATGGACAAAAGTAATAATCAAAGACAGGATAATTCGGCAAGAATGAATGAAACTGAATTCAAAGAACATTGGGAATCAGATAAGCCTGTCTATCAGGCTTGGGGAAAATATGTCGTAAATACAATAACACAGGCATTAACAAGCAAAGGTAAAAGTTTAGACGCATTCCTAAAAACACCAGCTAAATACCGTCTAAAAGATAATAGCACTCTTATTGACAAGGCGTTCTACCGTCCTGGTAAAAACTATTCTGATCCATACAATCAAATCGAAGATAAAGTTGGAGCCCGGTTCATTGTACTTCTTTTGGATGATATTAAAGAAATCTGCGATATAGTCGAAACATGTGAAGCTTGGGTCTTCGATGCTTGTAAACACTTCGATGAGGATAAAGAAAAAGATCCTCTCCTTTTTACCTATCAATCAGTTCACTATATCCTGCGGCCAAAAGAAGAAATCGTCGTGCAAGATATTAAGATTTCTGCTTCCACTCCATGTGAAGTACAAATAAGGACACTATTACAACATGCTCACGCAGAATTAACTCATGATGCAATCTATAAGGCCAAGAGGACAGTGCAACCTAAAGTTCATCGCACTGTTGCAAAATGCATGGCACTTATTGAAACAACTGATGATTTTTTTGCAGAAGCTACTAAGCTACTTAATCACGGGCCACTCGAAGAACACAAAATATTAGATAGACTTGATGGCCTCTACCTCAGTATCACTGGCATCAAGCCCCATCGCTCAAAATCGGCTATTGTAATTTGGGATGAGTTTGAGCAACTTATCGATGAGCACCTTGTCGATAATATTCAAGCTTTTCTCAAAAGTAACGAGTTTTTATCTGAGACCATCAAAAAGCGTTATACAGAGAACTTGTTTTATCAACAGAGTACTGTTCTATTTGTGTATTGGATGCTTAAGAAAAGGAAACAAAGGTTACTTTGTGATTGGCCATTTCAACAAGAATTACTACAACCATTTGCAGTCGATTTGGGGATTAGTACTTGGGACGACTAATCAATGAATGCAGTGTTTTACCGTTCGAAATAATCATAATTGCTAATAGAGTAGTAACTTTCGAAACCAACCTCACTAACCCATGCTATCCACCCTAGTCCGCTTTTCCATCCGTTTCTACGGCATCGTCATCGCGCTTGCGGTATTAATCCTGATCTACGGCAGCTACCGCTTCGCCACCGCCGGCCTGGATATTTTTCCCGAGTTCTCGCCCAAGCAGGTCATCATACAAACCGAATCGCCCGGCCTTTCTTCGGAGCAGGTTGAGGTGCTGGTAACCCAGCAAATCGAAACATCGATCAGCGGATTGATCGGCATGAAGACGGTGCGCTCCGAATCGATCCAGGGCTTGTCGATTATTACCGCGATTTTTGACGAAAACAGCGATGTGTACCGCAACCGCCAGCTGATTAGCGAGCGTTTGGCCACGCTGGCAGGACAACTGCCGATGGGCATTACGCCGGTTGCGATACCGCTGTCTTCGTCTTCGGCGACGGTTCTGACGATCGGTTTAAACAAGGACGATCAAACCGATTTAATGGCTTTGCGCAGTTTGGTCGATTGGACAATCGTACCGCGCTTGAAGGCTGTTCCGGGAGTTGCCGACGTTAACGTGTTCGGCGGCGATATTCAGCAATTGCAAATTCAGGTCGATCCGCTGCAATTGCATCGCTTTAACCTGACGCTGGAGGATATTATTCTGGCTGCGTCAAAGGCCGGAAATATTCAGGGCGGCGGTTTTATCGAAAACAACAACCAGCGCTTCACCTTACAGATGACGGGACAACCCGCCACGCCGGAGCAATTTGCCAAAATCCTGGTCAAGCGGGATCAGGGCCGCAGTGTGACGTTGGGCGAAGTCACGACGATTGCCTATGCGCCGGAGCCGCCCATCGGTGCGGCGCAAATTTTGGGAAAATCCGGCATAGTGATGATGGTGATCGGCCAGTACGGGGCCAATACTTTGTCGGTGTCCAGGCAGGTCGAACAGACGCTGCAAGAGTTCGGGCCGATTTTCAAACAACAAGGGATTAATTTTTACCCGCACTTGTTCCGTCCCGCCGATTATATCGAACGTTCGCTGAGCAATTTGTCCGGGCATTTGCTGATCGGCGGCTTGTTTGTGCTGATTATTTTGTACCTGTTTTTGTTCAATTTCCGCACCGCGTTTATTTCCGCGCTGGCGATTCCGGTGTCGCTGATCGGCGCGGTCATCGTGCTGCTGGAAACCGGGGTCAATCTCAATATCATGGTGTTGGGCGGTTTGGCGATTGCGTTGGGCGAGGTGGTTGACGATGCGATTATCGATACCGAAAACATTTTCCGACGCTTGCGCGAAAACCGATTGCTGCTTAAGCCGCTGCCGGTTGCCGACGTGGTTTACAGCGCATCGCTGGAGGTGAGGAGTTCCGTAGTTTATGCCAGCTTTATCGTCGCGCTGGTGTTTGTGCCGCTGTTGACCTTGAACGGCGTTGCCGGGCGCTTGTTTGCGCCGCTGGGTTATTCCTATATTCTGGCGATTTTAATGTCGCTGCTGGTGGCGCTGACCTTAACCCCGGCGCTGTGCTACGCGTTGCTCGGCAACACGGAACTCGCCAATGACGATCCGCCGCTGATCAGGCGCATCAAGCCGCTTTATCAGGATTTGTTGGGCAGGGTTTCCAGGCATTTCAGGCCGGTCATCATCGGCAGCGTTACCGTTTGTCTGTCGGGCTTGCTGGCCTTTTTCAGCCTGGACAGCAAGTTCCTGCCCGAATTGCGCGAAGGCCATTATATTGTCCATACCACCAGCATCCCCGGCACGGCGTTGCAGGAATCGATACGCATCGGCAGCAAGCTGACCGAGCAGTTTATGGCAATTCCCGGCATACAGTCGGTATCGCAATGGGCGGGCAGGGCGGAGCGTGGGGCCGATACTTACGGCAGCCATTACAGCGAGTATGAAGTGCGGCTGGAGCCGATGTCCGGTCCGGAGCAACAGAAAATATTGGACAAGTTACGGGGGATTTTGAAGGACTTCCCCGGCATTTTATTCGAAGCCAACACCTTTTTGACCGAGCGGGTCGATGAGACCATTTCCGGCTACACTTCGCCGGTGGCGGTCAATATTTACGGCAACGACCTGAATCAGTTGGATGCAAAAGCGCAGGCGGTCGCCGAAATCATGCGCGATATAGACGGTGCGACCGATGTCCAATTACGCTCGCCGCCCGGTACGCCGTTGCTGCAAATTGTGCTGAATCTCGACCAGCTTAATTTTTGGGGCGTCATGCCTCAGCAGGTTGTCGATACCTTGCAGGCGGCTTACGAAACCCGCGTGGTCGGCAAGAATATTCAGGGCAATAAAATCTACAATGTCGCGGTGACCTTGACGCCGGAGCTAAGGCAGCAGCCGGAATCGATTGCCAAGTTGCCGATCAGGACGCTGGACGGGACGATGGTCACGCTGGAGCAGGTTGCAGAAATCAGGCATTCGGCCAGCCGTTACAATATTCTGCATCAAGGCTCGCAGCGGAGGCAAACCGTGACCGGTAATGTGCTTGACCGGGATTTGGATGATTTTATGGCGGAACTTAAATCCCGGGTGTTGAAAGAAATTCCGTTTTCGGCGGATATTTATCCCGAATTCACCGGTGCCGCAGTTGAGCAGGCTGAGGCGCGCAAGGAATTGATCCTGCACTCGCTGCTGGCCGGAGCCGGTGTGCTGATTTTTGTTTATATTGCGATAGGCAGTATCCGTCATGTATTGTTGACCCTTGCCAACCTGCCGTTTGCGCTGATCGGCGGGGTAGTTGCCGTGGTGTTGACCGGAGCCACGCTGTCGGTCGGCTCGGTGGTGGGATTTGTGACGCTGTTCGGCATCACCGTGCGCAACAGTATCATGTTACTGGCGCATTACCGTTATCTGGTTGAAGAGGAGGGAAAACCCTGGAATTTGGACACCGCCGTGCTTGGCGCTCAAGAGCGTTTACCCTCTATCCTGATGACCGCGTTGGTCACCGCTCTGGCGATGTTCCCGATTGCATTCAATAGCGACAATCCGGGGCGCGAAATCATGGGGCCGATGGCGGCGATCATCATCGGCGGTTTGGCCTCTTCAACGCTGTTGAACTTATTATTGCTGCCCGCCATTTTGTTGCGTTATGGAAAATTTAAAAGCCAAATTGAAGTCGATAACTAAAGATTCGGAAGCGATTATTCTGCTGCACGGCCTTAGCCGAACCGCTCGCAGCATGGATAAAGCGGCTAAATTTTTGGATGCTTACGGCTATAAAATCATCAATATGGATTATCCTTCTCAAACGGAAGAGATAAGTACTTTGGCGCAAAAATATATATCGGAGGCAGTAAAGCAATGCGTTTTGGAGGACATTAAAAAGATCCACTTTATAACGCATTCTATGGGCGGCATTTTGCTTCGCGACTATTTGTCGAATCAAACTGTCGAAAAACTGGGTCGAGTGGTGATGCTGGCTCCGCCCAATCAAGGTAGCGAGATCGTTGATAAACTCGGCGGATGGAAGTTGTTTTATTTTTTAAACGGCCCAGCCGGATTGCAGTTGGGTACCGATAACAACAGCGTGCCGAATCGGCTCGGCCCGGTAAATTTTCAGCTTGGCGTTGTTGCCGGCAGTAAAACCGTCAATCCTTTTCTGTCATTGCTAATTTCCGGAGTAAACGACGGCAAGGTGTCGGTGAGTCGGACGCAAGTGGCGGGTATGAAAGATTTTATTGTGATGCCTTATTCGCATTCATTTATTATGCAGCGAGTGAGTGTCATCGAACAGGCGTTGTATTTTATTCAGCAGGGGTATTTTGCGAGATGAGTTATTTTGTCGGCGGCGCTACTCTACACTTAACTAGGAGTCGAGGTGAAATATTAGCCTCGATTGCCATCTAATCTTCTTTCCTTGTCCCCAAGACTAATTCAACTTGAAGATGCTCGCACATTTTAATGGCCGTATCGCGTTCGTTTTCGATTTTTTTTATCTCGTCTTTAGTCATTAAAGCAGCAAACTCAAGTTTTATGGCGCGTCTAAACCACGTATCGCCAGATGATCTAAGCGCCTTGTTTTTTTGCATTAATTCAAGAATTTGTTTGTTTGAACGGTCTAAATGGCTTGCTACAGTTTGTAGTTGGGCTTGCAAGGTATAAAGGGAGGCGGTGCAAATTTTTACACCTTCAGTCATTATCGATTGTGCTTTGCAACTTTGGTTTAATGCCTGTGTTTTTTGATTTAATTCATACTCAAGCCATTCGATCCTTTTTATCGCGGCATTATATCTTTCGTTTACTCCGACGGCTTGTTCATTTATATCAATCAGAGCGTTGTCGTGTTTTTTAGTGAAATTGAACATAGTGGGACATACATTTTCAGATAGATGAAGGAGCATTAACCTAAAAGAATCGCTTGGTATTATAACGTTAATTAAATGATAGATAATTCAGCGTCTGCAATCAATTAGTACCAATACTTAGCAATGGGAGAGGGGGCAGAAATCACCGCATCGGATACATCGAATTGGGAAGAGGATCACGTATCTTAGCCGTAGGATGTATCTATAGGGGGCTGCTTTAAATTCCAGATGATTCGAAGCCGCGATTTTAATCGCGGCTTCGTTTAGGGTTTTCTTTTGCTGCTCGGTCTATCGTTTTTATTTAAAACTCTTCCCATTCATCACTGGAAGATTGCGGGACTGGTTTAGGTTGTACCGGGGACGGTTTTTTAGTTGCTCCTGCTCCGGCCTGCGTGGTTGCTCTATGCAGCAGTGCTGGATGAAAAGAGTCGGCTGGAGACATATCCGCACGCGTATTGCGCGAGTAAGCGTCCACTTTAAATTGTGCGACCGTAACTGAAAGGCTTTGAGCCTGCTCGTCTAGTGACTCTGCTGCGGCGGCAGCTTGTTCTACCAACGCGGCATTTTGCTGGGTCACGTCATCCATTTGGCCTATGGCTTGATTGACTTGCTCGATACCGGACGTTTGTTCCGCTGAGGCGGCGCTGATTTCAGACATCATCACGGTAACGCCGCGAATGGAGTTAACGATCTCTTCCATGGTTTGACCGGCTTTCGTTACCAGTTTACTGCCGTCGGCGACTTTAACTACCGAATCATCGATCAGATGTTTGATTTCTCCGGCAGCCGTAGCGGCACGTTGTGCTAGGTTGCGGACTTCGACGGCCACCACCGCAAAGCCTCGGCCTTGCTCACCGGCTCGTGCCGCTTCGACGGCGGCGTTAAGGGCAAGGATGTTGGTTTGGAAGGCAATGTCGTCGATGACCGAAATAATGTCGCCGATTCTGCGTGAAGAGTCGTTAATTTCATCCATCGTCCGAACCACTTCACTGACGACCACGACACCTTTGCCTGCTATATCCGATGCGTCAACAGCAAGTTGGTTCGCTTGTTTGGCGTTTGCCGCATTATGCTGAACAGTCGATGTCAGTTCTTCCATGCTGGCTGCCGTTTCTTCCAGGCTGGCGGCCTGTTCCTCGGTGCGATGCGACAAGTCATTATTACCTGAGGCAATTTCTTTGGCCCCGGTGTTGATATTGTCAGTGGCTTGTTGAATTTGGTTGATGATTTCTTTCAGTTTTTCCACGGTGGTATTGGCATCATCCTTGAGTTGCCCGAAACTGCCGATATAGTCATTAGTGATGACTTGGGTCAGGTCGCTACGGGACAGTGCTCCGAGCACGCGGACAACATCATTAATGCCGTTTTCAGTCGTTTCCATCAGTTCGTTAAGTCCTTCTCCCAGCTGTTTAAAGAAATCTTCTTTATCGTGTATATTAATACGCCGGGTGAAGTCGCCCATAACTGCTCCATGTACAATGGCGGCAACTTCCTGTTCTATTGCAACTTCAATGGTTCGGTCCTGCCATTCGGCTACCGCCCCCAATCGTTGCCCCTGTTCATTAATGACTAGGCTGGCATTGACTACCATAGATCGTCCGCCGAGGTCCATTTTGGCGGTGTAGCGGTTGTTAAAACTTGAGAGAAGCTGCGCCTGATGGGGCGGGTTTATGTGAAAATCGTCAATATTGGTGCCGATCAGATCGGCAGCGGTGAAGTTAGGCAGTTGTTTGCGAATATCCGTTTCGGCTTTGCTGAGGATGTCGACTACAGACTTGTTAACATAAATAATGTTACGTGCGTTGTCTGAGATCATTACCCCGGTGCTGACGTTATCCAGGCCGATTTTAATGCGTAAGCTTTCATCGGCAATACGTTTGCTTTCCGCTATATCGAAACCGAGCTTGGTCTGCATGGATTTAAGCGCTTCCATCACCTTGCCGATTTCATCCTGACGTTCAATGTCAATAGTGTTGTCGTATTTACCTTGGGCTATGAGGCCAAAGTCGCTAATAGCGGCATCAAGAGGGCGGACAATAACGCGAATCAGGGTAAATCCGCGCCATAGGGCAAATAGGATGCCCACTGAGATTAAGCCGATAGTGATGTTACGGGTGCGGTCGTAGCGGTTTTGTGCCGATTCAAATTCCTGTTTGGAAACATCGACCTGTAATTGCATCAGCTGGTTAATATCTTGGTTGGCGGGTTTAAAAAGCGGAGTAATGGTGTCTATAACAAGTTTATTGGCAAGTTCAATGTCATAGGCTTTCAATGCGGCAAGGGTTGGTTTTAGTCCTTGACTAACAAGAAGTTGTCTGTCTGTAGCGAATTTGTCGGCCAGGTATTTTTCCTCTGCGGTTAAATATGTGGTCATATATGTGGCCCAAATCTTTGTTATTTCAGCTATATTTTGTTCCACTTCAACGGTGTTTTTCTGGATTATCTCGGGCTTTGGTAAAACTAAGGCTGCGGTAATCCTCAGTTGGTTGGTCAGCATCAGTTCCTTGATAGAGGATATCTGGTTCATTGGTACGGTACGATCTTCATACACTGTGCGCAGACCATCATTGGCCTTGTTCATGCCATGTAAACCCATGCCGCCAATAATCATCATCAATAAGCTCAGCAGACCGAGAACGTTGATTAAACGACTTTTGATTGTGGGGTTCTTGAACGGATTAAGTTTCCCTAAAAAATTCGATTTGACGATTTTCCCGTCCTGGATTCTTAGGTTGCCGGCTTTGTTTTCCTGAATTAGTCGATACACGGCATCTGCCGCAGCGATTTGATCTCGAGTGGGTTTGCTGCGCACCGACATGTAACCGGTAAGCCGGTTATTTTCATAAAAAGGCGTGGTATTCGCTACAACCCAGTAAAAATCGCCGTTTTTACAGCGATTCTTTACCAGTCCGGTCCAGGGGCGATTCTCTTTTAATGCCTTCCACTGATCTGCAAACGCTTCCCGCGGCATATCCGGATGCCGCACTATATTGTGTTGCGAGCCGATCAGTTCATCTTTGCTGAATCCGCTGATACGAAGAAAGTCTTCATTGATATAGGTGATTACCCCCTTTAAATCAGTCTTGGATACTATGGAGTCAGTGTCGTTAAGCGAGTATTCGACATTAGTTACCGGCATATTGATCTTCATAGGCAGTCTCTTATTTATCCTTGTTTTTTTGGGGGGGCTTAGATTGTCAAGCAATGTCGGCAGGAGAATAGTGATTCAAGTTACCTCTATTATTGGAGGGGTATTTTAGTCGTTTTTATGACAACTAAGATAATTTTTTGTATGACTTGCCTCTTTATTCATGTCTATGGTTTAAAAAATTCAGCATTTTGTAAATTGCAGTCTGTTAAGCGAAGCTTCCCGTCATTGATCGTATAAGGAGTTGAGCTTAATTTTCGATATTTTCTATCGGTTGAAGCGTAGCTTTACGTTTAATTAAGCAAGAAAAATGCCATGCATTTGTAGGGGTATGGACATTTATAGTCGTTTTATAAATGTTACGGCTAATTGATTAAAATTACGATTAAACGATGAAAACGATTTTCTTTACTTTATTCGCTTTGGCCCGCTAAACATTATTTTTTAATTAAGATGGCACTTTATTGTGCGCTGTAATTGTTTCTAACGGAATTGATCTACTTGTGGCGTGAAGTGAATGATGCTCGGTTTTATTGAAAAAAATAAAGTAAAATAGCCGATTTTCCGTAGATCATACGCAAACAGTAAAGGTACATAATGAAGAATTATAAAATTGCAGTGCTAGCCGGTGACGGCATCGGCCCGGAAATCACTAGGGAAGCCGTTAAGGTTCTCAAGCTTATTGAAGAGCGTAACGATGTTTCTTTTGAGCTTATGCCCGCAGCTTTTGGCGCTTGCGCCTATTTTGAATTCGGCGATGCCTTTCCGCAATCGACCATCGATATTTGCGATCAAGCCGATGCGATTCTTAAAGGTCCGATCGGTTTGAGTCATGAACAATCCAAAACCATTCCCATCGATAAGCAACCGGAACGCGGTGCGTTGTTGCCGATGCGTCGTCGGTATAATACTTACGCAAACTTTAGGCCTGTCTTTTTGCCCAAAGCCTTAGCGCATTTCTCGCCTCTGAAAGCTGAAATTATCGGTGAAGGGATTGATATTATTATGGTGCGCGAACTAGTCGGAGGTCTATATTTCGGCAATAAGGAAACCGGCATTAACGAACAAGGTTTGCGTTATGTCAAAGAAACCTTGGAATATGATGAGCAGCAAATCAGGCAGATTTTGCACCAAGCATTTAAACTCGCCAGCAAGCGCAAGAAAGTACTGCACAACATTCACAAAAGTAATGTGCTTAAATCCAGCGTATTGTGGAATGAAATACTCGATGAAGTGGCTAAAGATTACCCTGAAGTGGAAGTTATCCATCAACTGGTTGATTCGGCAGCGACAAATCTGTGCCTTAAGCCCACGCAGTTTGATGTAATGGTCATGGAAAATATGTTCGGTGACATTCTCAGTGACCAAGGCGGCGGTCTTTTAGGTTCCCTAGGGCTTATGCCTTCCGCCTGTATAGGCGATGAAAAAGCCTATTACGAACCGTCGCATGGTTCGGCTCCCGACATTGCCGGAAAAAATATCGCCAATCCTTATTCGATGATCGGCTCGGTTGCGATGATGCTGGAAAACAGTTTCGATATGGCCGCAGAAGCCAAGAATGTCTGGGATGCGATGCAAGGGGTGTTCGGCGACGGCTTTTCAACTGCCGACCTGTCCAAGCCGGGCAGTGGTGTCACCATGATCAGCACCGAACAATTTGGCGACAAGGTTGTTGAAAAATTGAGGCAGATGCCGAGAGTAAAGTAAGCAAGCCGGGCAACGTGGGATTTTTGGAGTTCAAAGCTAGCTTTGAACTCCAGCTAAGGAATTTTCATCACGCAGACACGAAGAAATAAAACTTCGAGTCTGCGGTGAATAAAAGTATGGATGCTTGCAAAATGCCCACTTTCAGCCTGTGTAGCTAATATAACTCCGATAGCCCGCAAAAACCGACAGCATCAGAAAGATAGTTCCGCTGATCTTGTGCAGCAATACTAAAGGGACTTTTTGTAGAATAGTTCTACCGGCCAGGATTCCTAGGGCGGATGTTGAGGCCAGTGCGGCTGTCGAGCCGAACCAGACCGCAATAGGTACAGAGGTACTGCTTAAGCCGACTACCGCCAGTTGGGTTTTGTCACCGAATTCAGCCACGGTGATCAGTAAAAATGTGGTGAAGAAAATGCCGTGGCCGGACTTTTCCTTGATTTCCTCACTTTCATCCTCGGCTTCTACGCGCAAGGAATGGACGCCGAATGCGGCAAACAGCATGGCGACGATAGACGCGACGATATATTCCGGCAACCAGCTGGCTATGGCAACGCCGAAAATAACGGCCAGGGTGTTTAAAAAGGCAAAAGCCGAAATAGCGCCCAGTAAAATAGGCATAGCTCTGTGCCGGGAGGCTAGCGTCATGCATACCAGTTGGCTTTTGTCACCGATTTCAGCGGCTGCAATCAGCACAAAACTGGTCACGGCTGTGGCGGAAATTTCGCTAAAGTTATCGGCGCTTAGCAATGATAAAACTTGGTAAGCAGAACCTTGAAGGCTTTCAAAAATATTTACTGTACTCAGTGATGTTAGAAAATGTTGTAAGTAGCTTTGAAGTTGATCCATTTTGTTTCCTGTGTCTGCCGTAACAAGGCATGTAAATAGCGCCTTGTAACGGCATGGATAGGTTGAGCGTTAACCCAGCATATTGTCCAAGGTCATCATGATAATGAAGCCGATCATTAAGGCAAAAGTTGCATAGCGCGAGCGACCATCGGAATGGGTTTCGGGGATGATTTCTTCGCTGATCACAAAGAGCATGGCTCCGGCCGCAAAACCCATCGCTATCGGCAGGATGGGTTCGAAGACGGTGACCATGGTAATGCCGAGTAGGCCGCCCACTGGTTCCACCAGACCGGTTAACGTGGCAA
>JADHTX010000081.1 GCA_016784875.1 Methylobacter sp. | reverse complement strand
AATGATAGCGAGTTGATTTTTGTCGATAGCAAGGCGCTGAAACAGGCACATAGCAAGCTATGAAACTGTTTCAGCAACGCGGCTATCGGCATAAAATCAGCCGCTAGGAATCCGCAACCGTGGCCGGGCGAAGTATATTACCTTCCCCAGTAACCTATCTTTAAAATAATGCCAAAATGAAAAACCGTGCTTTAAGCAGGTCTTCTTTAAACTGGCGAAAGTATCTCGACACTTCCGGCCTGCCTACTACCACTGCGGTTTTGATACGAAGAGCCCTCCCTTCAAACCGGGCTAATAACAGATGCGGCTGTTTTTATTGCTCCATGTACGCCAAGGCGACGACATTCAACACATAAAGCTGACCGCTACCTTGACCTAAGCAGCTTAAGAAGTTGATGCGGCTTTTGCTTTCCATACTGTTGAACCCGACAAACAGTTCGTTGCCGATATGCGTGCAATAGAATAGCCGTTTTTACCATCATACGCGCACCGGTATCATCGGCATGTCTATATTGAGAAACAGACAAGTCCGCTTGTATGCTGCGCTCGGTCACAGATGCGGAAAGTTGCGCCAGCAGGTATTATAGGTTTTAAACACGATGTTCCGGATGACTACTTCCCGATAACCCTTAAAAGTTAAACCTTCCGGGATTTTGTCGGGTTGAATGTCGACTGTGGCATCAATCTTAAGATGTTAGGTTTTACTGCACTTTGGCCCGTTGTTCTTTTTTGACTTGTCGTGGTTATCGCCATCGCCTTTCTCATCATTCTCGGCAGGTTCTTAGTCCATCTTGCTGAGTTTTATTTTGGGTTTAGTGGTTTCACCCTTGAGCTGTGCTTCGCACGGTTACGGTTGAGGAAATGATAGCGAGCTGATTTTTGTCGATAGCAAGGCTCTGAAACAGGCGCATAGCAAGCTATGAAACTGTTTCAGCAACGCGGCTCGGCATAAAATCAGCCGCTAGGAATCCGCAACCGTGGCCGGGCGAAGTATAAAGCAGGGCAACCGGTCGGTTGCCCTGCCATAACATAAAAAATTCAATTTTTTGAATTCACCTAAGGCCTCACGCCTTATCCCTTCAAAAACCGCAACGCCTCATGCTCAACATCGACTTTGATAGTATCCCCGGCGACAAAGTTACCGGCTAATATTTCCTGCGCCAGCGGATTTTCTAGCTGTTGCTGAATAGCACGTTTCATTGGCCTTGCACCGTAAACCGGATCGAAACCGGCCTCGCCGAGCAAATCCAGCGCTTCCTCTGTAATTTCAAAGCCGATTTCGCGATCCAGCAAACGTTTACGCAAATATTCGATTTGAATGCCTGAAATAGCGCGAATTTGTCCACGACCCAAGGAATGAAATACTACTGCTTCATCAATTCGATTGATAAATTCTGGGCGAAACTTGGTGCTGACAATTTCCATAACAGAGGCTTTCATCACCGAATAAAGCGCTTCGCCAGACAACGATTGAATAATATCCGAACCCAGATTAGAGGTCATCACGATAATGGTATTTCTAAAATCAACCGTTCTGCCCTGCCCGTCGGTCAATCGACCATCGTCCAGCACCTGTAACAGGATATTAAACACATCGGGATGGGCCTTTTCAATTTCGTCCAGCAAAATGACTGAATACGGCTTGCGCCTGACCAACTCAGTTAGATACCCGCCTTCTTCATAACCGACATAACCCGGAGGCGCCCCGATCAGACGCGCCACCGAATGCTTTTCCATAAATTCGGACATGTCGATGCGCACCATCGCATCGGGCGTGTCGAACATAAACTCAGCCAAGGCCTTGCACAGCTCGGTCTTTCCGACGCCGGTCGGCCCCAAAAACAGGAATGAACCGTTCGGACGGTTGGGATCTGACAAGCCTGCTCTGGAGCGGCGGATCGCATTGCTGACAGCTTTCAGCGCTTCTTCCTGACCGATCACCCGCCTGCTGAGCTGCTCTTCCATGCGTAACAACTTGTCGCGTTCGCCCTCCATCATTTTCGATACCGGAATACCGGTCCATTTCGACACCACCTCAGCAATTTCTTCTTCGGTAACCTTGTTACGCAACAAGGTCATCTTCTGCGCTTCAGCTGGCATATCTGAATGCAATTGCTTTTCCAACGCCGGAATAATGCCGTATTGCAGCTCGGACATCCGCGCCAAATCATTGGTGCGACTGGCTGCTTCCAGTTCGGTTTTAGCGTGCTCCAGCTTTTCCTTGATCGATGCCGAACCTTGCAACGAGGCTTTTTCGGCCTTCCAGATTTCTTCCAGATCGGAATATTCTTTTTCCAGATCGGCAATTTCATCTTCCAAAATTTCCAGGCGTTTTTTAGAAGCGGCATCGGATTCTTTCTTTAGCGCGACCTGCTCGATTTTTAGCTGAATCAAACGCCGATAAAGTTTGTCCATTTCCTCCGGTTTGGAATCGATTTCCATACGGATACGGCTGGCCGCCTCATCAATCAGGTCGATAGCCTTATCCGGCAATTGCCGGTCGGCGATGTAACGGTAGGACAAGTTTGCTGCCGCAATGATGGCCGGATCGGTAATATCGACGCCGTGATGCACCTCGTATTTTTCTTTCAGGCCGCGCAAGATTGCTACGGTATCCTCAACGGACGGCTCATCGACCAGTACTTTTTGGAATCGGCGTTCCAGGGCCGCATCTTTTTCGACATATTTGCGGTATTCATCCAGCGTCGTTGCGCCCACGCAATGCAATTCACCGCGCGCCAGAGCCGGTTTCAGCATATTTCCCGCATCCATAGCACCTTCCGCCTTCCCTGCGCCGACCATAGTATGCAGCTCGTCAATGAATAAAATCACTTGCCCTTCCTGTTTGGCAAGATCGTTTAATACCGCTTTCAGGCGTTCTTCGAATTCGCCGCGAAACTTTGCTCCGGCAATCAGCGCCGCCATATCCAGCGCCAACACCTGCTTGCCCTTGATGCCTTCTGGCACTTCACCATTAACGATACGCTGCGCCAGACCCTCGACAATCGCGGTCTTGCCTACGCCTGGCTCGCCAATTAATACCGGATTATTCTTGGTCCGCCGCTGTAAAACCTGAATCGTCCGGCGTATCTCATCATCCCGCCCGATCACCGGATCCAACTTACCTTGTTCTGCCCGCTCGGTCAGGTTAATGGTATATTTTTTCAAAGCTTGACGCTGTTCTTCGGCATTGGGATCGTCGACCGACTGACCTCCGCGCATCGCGTCAATGGCATTTTCCACCGCCTGCTTGGTGATGCCGGCTTTTTTAAGTAAGTCCTGGAGCAAACCTTTTTCTTCAAAAGCCGCCAGCAAAAACAGTTCGCTGGAGATGAACTTGTCGTTGCGCTTTTGCGCTAGCTTGTCGGTTAGATTCAGCAGTCGTGATAATTCATTGGAAATCTGGACGTCGCCACCGGAACCGCTCACTGTCGCGATACGTTCAAGCTCCCTGACCAGCTCGGTACGCAGCAATTGCGTATTAATGCCTATTTGAGCCAACATCGGCCTAGTACTGCCCCCCTGCTGATCCAACAGAGCCAACATCACATGCGTCGGCTCAATGAACTGATGGTCTTTACCCAAGGCCATACTCTGTGCATCAGCCAATGCCGTTTGAAACATGCTGGTTAATTTGTCCATACGCATAATAATTTCCTCATTAAAGAGTTTTTAAGTTACTGCTGACATGGGGGTAATCAGGTTGATTTCAAGCGAATGGTTACGTCGGACAAATCGTTAAGCTTGATAGATAGGTTAGCGCCATTCGACAAACGACGCTATTGTGTGCAGATGCTCAAACAGAAAACACTGCGCTGGTGAAGAATTAATCGTCTTAGGGGCAGATGATGGACTTCGCTTTCACGAAATCCATCTTACATCTTATTTCCAACCCGCCTTATCATCACATTCTTTTTCTTCTTTTGGATGTGTTTTTTCCCACTGCGTGATCGACAATGTCTCACTTTCATCCATTTTGTCATTCATACATTCACAATACTTCTGCACAACCTCAGTAGTCTGACCTTTTGCGTTATCCATCAGGCACTGAGCAATCCATTTAGTATCATCAGCATTTGCATAGCTTAAACCGCTAGCTGTAATGGAAACAATGAAGAAAAACAGGACACTACTTTTTATTTTTATTTTCATGGTGGTTATCCAAATATATATTTCGCACGGTTACGGTTGATGAAATGATAGCGAGTTGATTTTTGTCGATAGCAAGGCGCTGAAACAGGCGCATAGCAAGCTATGAAACTGTTTCAGCAACGCGGCTATCGGCATAAAATCAGCTGCTAGGAATCCGCAACCGTGGCCGGGCGAAGTATATTAAAAACTATGCCTAATTACGTTTAGGCGTCAACAAAAGTAAAGCAGTAAGATAATTAAGTCAAAATATCTAGTGCTGCAATATTCCGGTTAATTACAAACACGCTTAACCGGGAAATAACAACCGAAGCAACTGCCCTTACCTAATTCACTAGTAATATTTAACTTGGCATCATGCCGCATCAGCACATGCTTGACGATAGCCAAGCCTAGTCCGGTACCCCCCACTTTTTTGACACGCTTGACTTCAGACCGATAAAACCGCTCGGTAACACGAGGAATATCGGCAGCTGCAATGCCTTCGCCATGATCCTCAACATCCAGAATAATACTATCGCCGGATCTATACCAGCGTATTTTTACCACAGAATCATCCGGCGAATATTTAAGGGCATTGCCCAGCAAATTGGTAAAAGCGCTTCGTAACTCCTGCTCTTCACCCATTATATTCACGTCGCATTCCAAAATTAATTCGATCCGGGCAGGGAGGTTATCCATAGAATGTTGGTAAAGGGCATCAGCAGAAGCGGAAGCTTTGCCATGTAAAGTATCCGCTTCCTTACAAATCTGACTTAATAAAGCCGGGATATTAACGCACTCGGTTTTCTTCTGTTGGGTTTCCAATCGTGTCAACAGTAGCAAATCATCGACCAGATGCTGCATACGCTCTGTCTGTCCATGCATTTGCTGAAACGAGGTGGTCAACAACGGCGACAGGCCATCATCCATGTCCTGCAGGGTTTCCAGATACCCTTTAAGTACAGTCAATGGCGTTCTGAGCTCATGCGACACGTTAGCAACAAAATCCTTGCGCATCCTTTCCATTTTTTTCAGCTGGGTAACGTCCTGAGCCAATAACAAGCGCAAGCCTGCACCATAGGTGATAATTCGCACTGCCAACGTGATGCGATTGTTTACAGGAGAAGGTAATATGACCGCTTCGTTATAATTTCCGGATTTAAGATAGCGGATAAATTCCGGGAATCGAATAAGATTGGGGATACGCTGCCCTTTATCCGAAAACTGTAAGCCGAAAACCTCCCTAGCCGCTTTATTCGCCCACTCAATCTCGTCATTAGGACCTAAAACGACCGCCGCATCCGGTAACGCTTCGGTGGACTGGCGAAACTGGTCAACCATTTTACCCAGTTTCTTTTTACGTTTTTTTTCGTTCTTTTTAATACGGTAAACATGATAATAAATTTCTTCCCAAACTCCGGAAGTCTTGGGGTATTTTGCTCTCCCCCCTGTTCTTATCCATCTTTCAAACCGGTTAATCTGATACAGCTGACGAATCAATATGCCCAGCGTCAACACCAGTGCCAAGGGCATAAAAAAACCGGTTATTCCACCCACTATGGATACGACTAAAAACAGCAGCAATCCGGTAATGAGTTCTTTTTGCCAGACCCCCATATGATTACAACTGCATGGTCGTGGCAACTGTTGACGAATCGGACATAGAAAACCGATAACCAAAACCGCGCACGGTTTGCACTAAATCCTCTCGACCATGTTCTGCCAAAATTTTTCGTAATCGCCGTATATGTACGTCAACGGTTCGCTCTTCGATGTAAACACTACGCCCCCAGACCTGATCTAATAACTGGGTACGATTGAAGACCTTATCGGGATGAGTCATAAAAAACTGCATTAAACGAAATTCGGTTGGACTCACATCCAGTTGTTTGTCACCAATACTGAGCCGGTGCTGTTCGGTATCCAGAACCAGATCGCCCACGGTGATTTGCGCCAGATCATTTATTTTTCCGCTACGACGCAAGACAGCACGGATTCGGGCCACTAGTTCCTTGGGTGAAAAGGGTTTGGTCATATAATCGTCTGCGCCGATTTCCAGGCCTTTCACCTTATCCTCTTCCTCTCCTCGCGCCGTCAATAAGATAATTGGCAGCTCCCGGTACATTGGGTCTCTTTTTAAACGCCTAGCCCATTCGACGCCACTGACTCCCGGCAGCATCCAGTCCAACAAAATCAAGTCCGGCAATGCATCATCCATGACTTTTTGAGCATCTTCCGCATCCGCTGCCGCAATCGACCTAAAGCCGGCCTGTTCAAGCACCATCATCAACATCTCCCTGATGGCATCTTCATCTTCAACAACGAGAATATTTAAACTAGACATATATCAATTAGCATAATAATAAACGAATTATTTTAACAAACTACATGTTACCCTTTTATGACAGAAAGGATTTGCTTATTGTAATGATGAAGATAAGATCCACCCCATAAAAATGAGGTTCAAATAAATTCCAATACTCAACTATTACGGGTATCATCTCAACTGCTTATACCTACGTAATAATACCTAGCTTTTCGACTAAACGTAGCGTAACCCGACAACCTCAGCCGCAGAGCTTCGACCTATCATGATTGAAATTTTACGCCGATATAGCCTCATTACGCTGCTGCTTTTTAACTCTACGGCTTTTGCTGACTCGCCTCCTTTGAAACCATCAGCAGACCAAGCCTCTCCCCAAGTATCGAAAAACGATGCCGTGCCTCAACAACCCGCTATCATAAAATGGTGGAATTTATTATTGGATTTGCCATTATTTGTCGGTTCGAACAAGCAGGCCAATGACACGTATGAACCCACCTTCAGTGCACACAGTAAATCAAAAGTCATCAAATATGTGATCGGTATCCATCCTTTGCATAACCCCAAACGACTATTTGAAGTTTACGGACCCATCGTCGATTTTCTTAACACAAATATGCCCGAAGCTGACTTTACTCTGGAAGCATCGCGCAATTATGAGGAGTTTGACAAAAAGCTTTACAACGAACACTTTGATTTTGCAATGCCCAACCCCTATCAAACCGTCAACTCGCTTAAACATGGCTATCGCGTATTTGGCAAGATGGCCGATGACGATGATTTTCGCGGCATTATCCTGGTACGCCGCGACAGCGGCATTAAAACGATTGCCGACCTAAAGGGCAAGGCAGTATCCTATCCTGCACCAACCGCGCTGGCTGCGACCATGATGCCCCAATATTATCTACATACCCACGGCATTGATATTAACCATGACATCGAAAACCGCTACGTCGGTTCACAGGAATCTTCAATCATCAACGTCTTACGTGGACATGTCGCAGCCGGAGCAACTTGGCCGGTGCCGTGGAAAACATTCAGTCAGGAGAACCCTCAGTTAGCCGACCAGCTCGAAGTTAAATGGCAAACCGAGCCGTTGCAAAATAACGGCTGGGTGGTTCGTAAAGACCTGCCGACAAAAGTGGCAAACAAGTTTGCTGTACTGCTGTTGAATCTCGACCAGCATGAGCAAGGCAGAGAAATGCTGGCACGCATTCCGGTCAGTCGTTTTGAACCGGCTAACGATGCCAGTTACGGACCTGTACAGGCATTTATTACGACCTTTATCAAAACAGTACGGCCTTTAGAATAATAATGACAACTACTCATACTCGAGGCAAAGTGCAACGGTCTTTTTTTAACAGTTCTATTCGACAACAATTAGCATGGTCATTCGGCAGTGTTGCGCTGATCATGATGATAGGCCTTGCCAGCCTATTGTACGAGCGGCAACGCAATTTTCTTTATAGTGCAGCCATACAGCAAGGTAAATCACTGACCACATCGCTATCCAGCAGCAGTACATCATGGGTCTTAGCCAACGACATTGCCGGGTTAAAGGAAGCGCTACAAGGCTTTGCCGACCTACCCGATCTTGAACGGGCCTATATCCTATCACTACGCGGAGAAGTACTAAGTTCGACTAGGCCAGATGAGGCAGGACTATTCGTTACCGACACGCAAAATCAACTACTGCTAAATTCTCCACCAATAACTCAAATATTGCTCGCCAATAATCAACAAATCGATGTGGCCGCACCGGTGATGGCCGGGCAGCGCCATGTGGGATGGGCGCGGGTAGAAATGACGATGAACCAGGTCAATGCCAACCTACACTCCGTTATGGTCATGGGCGTCAATTTTATAATATTTGCAGCGTTTACCTTATTGGTAGCAGCAATAATACTGGCCAGAAGACTTACGAGAAGATTGCATCACCTGATGCGGGTTGCCGCAGAAGTCGAGGGAGGTCGCCACGATATGCGGGCGCACATTTCCGGCAAAGACGAGGTTAGTATACTGGCCCACGATTTTAATCAAATGCTCGATACTCTGTCCAATTCCGAACGACAACGAGAACGCATTAACCACCTGTATGCTGCATGGACTGAGAGTGCCGTCGTTATTGTGCGCGAACCTGATGAAATAAAACTACTGACAGAAGTCTGCCGGATCCTAGCCAGCCATGTTTCCTTTAAACTGGTATGGGTAGGCTTGACCGATCCGGATGGCTGGGTGCATCCAGTAGCAGCCAGCCATCCAAATTCTACCTATCTCAAGAATATCAAAATATCTATTGATGAGGCATTACCGGAGGGACGCGGCCCGATGGGGACGGCAATTCGAAAAGGCCTGCCGAAAATTTCTAATAATTTTCTTGGCAAGTCCAACACCTTACCTTGGCAACCCGTAGCTGCCGCAGAAAATATCAATGCTGCGGCAGCATTCCCGTTGATACGTGGAGGTCAATGTATAGGAGCTATTGCCGTTTACTCAGCAGAACAAGATTATTTCACCCCCGATCTGATTAACCTAATGCGCGGACTGACTGACGATCTGTCCTATGCGCTTGAACACAACGACCATGAGAAACGGCGACTCAAAGCCGAGCATGAGCTTCGTATTGCTGCTGCGGCATTTGAATCTCAGGAAGGCATTATCGTTACTGATGCCGACAATAATATTTTGCGTGTCAACAAGTCGTTTACCGAACTAACCGGCTACAGTTCCGCGGAGGTGATCGGCAAACCCGCAGGCATACTTAAATCCGGCAAGCAAGACAGTGAATTCTATGCGGCCATGTGGACAAGCATCAATCGCGATAAATACTGGCAAGGCGAAATCTGGAATAAACGAAAAAACGGCGAGATCTACCCTGAATGGCTGTGCATAACGGCTATTTCTAACCCTGAAGGCCTAATTACCAACTATGTCGGCACCTTCACCGATATTAGCCAGCGCAAAGCCGATGAAAAGCGCATCAAAGATCTAGCTTACTACGACCCCTTGACCAAACTTCCGAACCGGACCTTGCTTTTTGATCGACTCAATCTCGCGCTCAACGCCAGCAATCGTAACAAGACTCACGGAGCGTTAATGTTCCTTGATCTTGATAACTTTAAAATGCTTAACGATACGCTTGGCCATGACCGGGGCGATCAGTTACTGATTGAAGTGGGTCAACGCTTGCAAAAAAGTGTGCGCGAAGTCGATACCGTGGCCAGACTAGGCGGCGATGAATTTGTGATCATGCTGGAATCACTTGATGAGCATGAAATTGAGGCATCCATCCAGACTCACACAATTGCCGAAAAAATTCGCAGTAATCTAGCTGAATTCTATCTATTAAAAAGTAATATTGATAATAAATTACAACCGTTTGTCGAACACTATTCCACCGGCAGCATTGGTTTTGTGCTGTTTTTTGGCCACGAGACTACTAGCGAAGAACTTCTTAAACGCGCCGATCTAGCGATGTATCAAGCTAAACAGGCCGGGCGTAATGTAATTCGAGCGTTTATCCCTGAAATGCAAGAAAGTTTAAATTTGCGGGCATCTTTGGAAAGCGATTTACGTAGTGCGCTAGACCGCAATGAATTAAGTTTACATTATCAAGTACAGGTCGATGTATCTGGACGGCCGGTAGGTGCAGAGGCCCTAATACGCTGGAATCATGCCGTGCACGGTATGATTTCTCCTGCTGAATTTATTCCACTCGCCGAAGAAACCGATTTGATTTTGTCTATCGGTCACTGGATATTAAAACAAGGCTGCGAAACCTTGGTTGACTGGACAAAATACCCGGAAACCCACAAATTAAAATTGGCGATCAACATCAGCACTCGACAGCTGAGTCAGGCTGATTTTGTCGAACAAGTACGGACAATATTATTAGAAACCGGCGCCAATCCCGCCCTGCTCAAATTGGAAATCACCGAATCTGTCATTCTGGATAATGTCGAAGACACCATTACTAAAATGCATGCGATCAGGGATTTGGGCGTCAGTTTTTCCATGGATGATTTCGGCACCGGTTATTCCTCGCTGTCTTATCTACAAAAGTTACCCTTGGAGCAGCTGAAAATCGACCAATCATTCGTCAAAAACATGACAGCCAACAACCACGACTCCGCTATTATTCGAACTATACTGTCCCTAGGGAAAAACCTTGCGCTTAATATTATTGCCGAGGGGGTAGAAACAGATAATCAACGCGAACATCTAACGAATTACGGATGCCTGATATTTCAGGGATATTTATTCGGCAGACCGGTTACAGCGAAACAATTCAAGCAGAACCTTTTGGCTGACTGCATGGAAAAATCATCATTATAAAAAACCTAGACGGCCAGTCATCCAGCCAATTACATTGCCTTGAACAACAATAGACAAAGGTGATTTTACTGAAGCAAGGATCGACCCACGTTTTAAGCTTTAGTAATGATTATTAAGTTCATAAAGCCCGACTTGAGGACAACAAAGTTTATTGCGACAAGTCTCCTAGGTATTTTAACCTATTGAAATACAATCAAATACACCTATAATAACCAATGTTTATTTCGTCCATCAATAACGCTACCCTTTCTTCAGGACGTTGATCTCACATACAATTGACTCTTAACCCAATCCAACCAAGGTGACCCCGATGAAACATCTTTATAAATCTACTGCTGTTCTATTACTGCTGCTGCCTATAAGCATGATGAGTTTCGCCGCAGAACCGCCAAAAACTAATATGCCAATGAACAAAATGGGTATGATGGGCGGCATGAGCGAAGAACAAAAAACCGAAAAAATGCGCACTATGCAGGAACATATGCTGCAAATGCATGACCTCTCGAATCAGATTTTGACCGAGAAAGATGCCGCTAAAAAAGAAACTTTAAAAACTCAGCAGTTGGAACTCATGAAAGCTCACCATGCTCAAATGATGGAGCACCGCCAAATGATGGAACAACATCAACAAAAGAAACAAGGTCTTAAAAAATAACCTTATTGAGACGAGAGAGCTTAAAATTATAGCTTTATAAGGCAAGAAAAAGCGGATCTGTCTAGCCACATATCCCCAGACTTTCTATCTGGGGATATGTGGCTCGCAGCTCTGGAACCATCCAAGAATAATTATTCAATATACCCATTTTCAAAGACTACCACAGCACGGCTACTTACCGTGTAATAGTTTTGTCGTATCGGTTTCTGATCTTGTAAACCCACAATATCGTGCGGCGACTGCAACGATGTATCCAAAGCCAAACACCATGCACGATTGCCAATACCCGGCAATTCTATGCTTATCTGTTGATCCGACATGTTCAATACGACATGCAGGTCTGCTTC
>JADHTX010000080.1 GCA_016784875.1 Methylobacter sp. | reverse complement strand
GAGCTGGGAAGGCTAGCTCGTAGGGATTTGACTGACGGACTCCGGCTGATATTCGATAATGGCGAGGTCGTGCATTTGCGCCCGTCCGGCAACGCTCCGGAACTGCGTTGTTATGCGGAAGCTGATAGCATGGGTCGGGCTCAGAATCTGGTTACATTGAGTCTGCAACGCATTGCCGATAATTATAAATAAACCTGTTAATTTATGCCCTGGCAATCTTTCAGGCTGCTCAGAAGAATTTTGTCGAAGGGCGGTGTGTGTTTTGTTGAATTTAAAGCTTCAGTTTAGGGTTTAGCGAGGGTAATGGTTTGCCTGACGTATAAAAAACAAGTAGTCGTTATAGCGTCCAGGCAATGTTTTCTGTCCTTTCAATGATTTTCTACTTGGTCATATGGATTCTGAAAGGCAAAGCCGCGTAAGCGTTTTATGCGGCAATTCATCCTACGCAGCAGTCAGTAAATCATCCAGTTTCTTTTGTTGTTCCAGTGCATGTAATTCGTCAAAACCGCCGACGTGATACTCGCCGATATAGATTTGTGGAACGGTGCGGCGGTTTGTTTTGAGCATCATTTCTTCTCTTAAACCGGCTTTGGCATCTACATTAATTTCTGTATAGGATAGGCCTTTTTTGTCTAGCAGGCGCTTGGCCATCATGCAGTAAGGACAAATATTGGTGGTGTAGATTAGTATTTCCGGCATAGGTTATTCAGGGTGATGGTATAGGGTGGTGTATTTTATCGGTTAACGCGTTGTAGTTCAATGCTGATGGCCAGCGATAAGCAGTTGATTAGTTTCCACGCCGCTTCCTGCATGTTTCTGCCGAACGCAACGACCCCATCCTCATGTCCAAGCATGGTGAATAGTGATGTTTGCGTTAGCTTTCCGGATTGAAACAGTTGTTCGACAGCCATGGCCATCTCAACTGTACCGTAGGGAATATCGGCAGTTGTGTGTGGCAATCCAAGATTTACGGTTTGTTTCCAGATTTCAGGGCTGTGTGCGTGAATAATCGCTTGAATGGTAGGATCTTGGGCGTAAACGCTGGCGTGGGTCAGAGATTCGGATGAGGGCTTACAAAGGCCGCAGGATTGGAGACGGTTTTGTTGAGGTTCTGCTTTGACAATCAAGCAATAGTGTTCGGGGCCAAGTTGCTCGATATGCCCGGTTTGTGTGCCGCTGATAATGAACTGGCCGCTGTGAGCATTGATTCTATGACTGATATTGCCAAAGCCGATGTTATCGTATCGTTCGGGGGTTTGTCCTATAAGGTCCAGTCGAACGGCAATGGTGCGCCAGGCATTGATTTCGGCAAATGGGAGTGGAGGGCAGATCGGCTGTTGCGTATGCTTTAGCTGATATTTTGTGACACCTTCTTGGTCTTTCATTCGGCTGTTTCTTGAGTGGTAGGGTTGGATAAGTATAAGTGTGATTAGCGAATAGTTTGGAAAATAAAATACAGATAAAAGGCATAGTGTTATAAAATTGACGGTTTTCGAGTTTGAAGGCCGATTTTGCTGCGACTGCTTCTTTGGATGGTCGTCGGCATTTCCTCCATTTATGGAGGTCATCGGTAGACAAAAAACAGTGGCTTAATTATGCGATGTCCGTTTTGCGGAGCACAAGATACGCGGGTTCTTGATTCCAGGTTGGCAAATGAGGGGGATCAGGTTCGTCGTCGGCGCGAGTGTAATGCTTGTAAAGAGCGGTTTACTACGCATGAGGTGGCTGAGTTAACGCTGCCTCGCATTGTTAAGCGTGACGGAATACGCGAGCCTTTCGAGGAAAATAAGCTGCGTGCTGGTATGCTTAGGGCACTGGAAAAGCGACCGGTAAGTAGTGATGATATTGAAGCGGCGATCAATCGTATAAAGCAGGATTTGCGGGCCTTGGGTGAGCGGGAAATATCGGCACAGGTGTTGGGCGAGCAAGTCATGAAAGAATTGAGTTTGCTGGACCATGTGGCTTTTGTGCGATTTGCCTCGGTCTACCGCAGTTTTCAGGATGTCAGTGAATTCACCGATATGATCGAACACTTACAAACGACCGCCATGGATGGTGGGAGTGTCGCAACAGGTAAGGAACCAGTGCGACCGACCGCCATGGATGGTGGGAGTGTCGCAACAGGTAAGGAACCAGTGCGACCGACCGCCATGGATGGTGGGAGTGTCGTAACAGGTAATGATCCTGAACGATCAACCGCCACAGACGCCGGAAGTGTTGTAACCAGTAAAGAACCGGTGCGACAAAAATAATGCCAGCAATACGCGATGCTTTTTATATGGCACGAGCTATTCAGTTGGCTAAAAAGGGCTATTATACGACCGATCCGAATCCTCGTGTCGGCTGTGTTTTGGTCAGGGACGATGCGGTGATCGGCGAGGGCTGGCATGCTAAAGCGGGTTTGGGGCATGCGGAAGTTGAAGCATTAAAAACCGTTCAGGATGCAACAGGTGCAACTGCCTATGTAACGCTGGAGCCTTGCAGCCACCATGGTAGAACGCCACCGTGTTGCGATGCGCTGATCAACGCCGGAGTGAGCCGAGTGGTGGTGGCTATGCAAGATCCCAATCCACTGGTGTCGGGCAAGGGATTGGAAAAACTCAAAGCGGCTGGAATCGAGGTTGTCTGCGGTGTATTGCAGGAAGACGCCCAAGCTTTAAATCGCGGTTTTATCAAACGCATGACCGCTTATCGCCCGTTTGTGCGTAGCAAGCTGGCAATGAGCTTGGATGGACGCACCGCGATGGCATCCGGCGAAAGCAAGTGGATAACCTCAGCTGAGGCCAGAGCCGATGTGCAGCGATTAAGAGCGGAGAGCTCGGCAATTTTAACCGGCATTAATACCGTGTTGGCGGACGACCCAGCGCTGAATGCCCGTGTTGATTTCGATGTCTTGCAGCCGGTTAGGGTCGTGTTGGATAGTCAGCTGAAGATGCCGGTGACTGCGCAAATGGCAAAACTGCCGGGACGCAGTCTGATTTTAACTTGTGCTGATGATCGGCAAAAACAAGCCGCATTACAATCGGCAGGTTTTGAAATACATCAATTGCCCGGCAAAAGCGGGCGACTGGACTTGCAGGGCGTGATGGATTTTTTAAGCCAACAGCATATCAACGAAGTGCTGGTTGAAGCGGGTTCCGTGCTGAATGGCGGCTTACTGGCAGAAGGTCTGATTGATGAATATATCATTTATATGGCTCCGTGTATTTTAGGTGATCAAGGGCGTGGATTGTTTAGCTTGCCGGGCTTACAACGGATGGCCGATAAAAAACAGTTAAAACTGCGCGACGTCAGGCAGGTCGGTCTGGATTTAAAATTAACTTACACACCACTGTAGGAGCGGGGCATCCATGTTTACAGGCATAATCTTGGCAGTGGGCAAAATATCGGCAATCGAGCAGAAAGCCGGTGATTGTCGATTGACCGTAACCACCGGAAAACTATCGTTACATGATGTCGCGTTAGGCGACAGTATTGCCGTTAACGGCGTGTGCCTGACCGCAGTTGAGCTGGGTGAAAATCATTTTTGCGCCGATGTGTCCAATGAAACCTTGTCCAGAACTATCCTAAATAACGCAACGGTGGGGACGCCGGTTAATCTGGAACTGGCCTTGACGCCCTCAACCCGGTTAGGCGGCCATATCGTTAGCGGTCATGTCGATGGTATCGGTACGGTAACGGACAAACAGGCAGACGGCCGCTCGTTTCGTTTTAAATTTAAAGCGCCCGATAATCTGGCTAAATATATTGCCGAAAAAGGTTCTATTTGCATCAACGGCATCAGTTTGACTGTCAATGAAGTTGATGGTGCCGTGTTCAGCGTGAATATTGTGCCGCATACGCTCAAAGAAACCACCTTGAGCAATGCGGCGGTCGGAACCAAAGTCAACCTGGAAGTGGATCTACTGGCGCGCTATATAGAGCGGTTAATCAAGGGTGATGCGGCGGCTAAAAGTTGCGGCGGTATCACAGAGGAATTATTGCAAAATAGCGGTTTTTTTGGCTAACAGCCCAAAGGCAAAATGAATACAATCGAAGAAATTATAGAAGACTTACGCTTAGGCAAAATGGTTATCATCATGGATGATGAAGACCGTGAGAACGAAGGCGACTTGGTCATGGCGGCTTCTTTTACGCGTCCGGAAGATGTTAATTTTATGGCACGTTACGGGCGCGGACTGATCTGTCTAACCTTGACCAGTGAGCGTTGCCAGCAATTGCGCTTGCCGTTGATGGTCAATGAAAATAAAACGGCCCATTCGACCAATTTCACCGTATCTATCGAGGCGGCAACCGGTGTAACTACCGGTATTTCGGCGGCCGACCGGGCGCGTACCATCCAATGTGCGGTAGCGGCGGATGCCAAGGCTGACGATCTAGTGCAGCCGGGGCATATCTTTCCGTTGATGGCGCAATCCGGCGGTGTATTAAACCGCGCCGGACATACCGAAGCCGGTTGCGATTTAGCTCGATTGGCAGGCGTGGAACCGGCGGCAGTTATTGTTGAGATTCTCAATGAAGACGGTTCGATGGCAAGACGGCCTGATCTGGAAGTATTTGCCAAGCAGCATGACCTTAAAATCGGTACTATCGCCGATTTGATCCATTATCGTATTCAGCACGAGAATACTCTGGAGCGCATCAGCGAATGCGCTTATCCGACCGAATTCGGTGACTTCAGGCTGTATGCGTATCAGGACAGAAACGACAATAACCTGCATCTGGCACTGGTGATGGGGCAGGTTTCCGGTAACGAACCTATTTTAGTTCGGGTACATGCCCGCAATGTGCTGGATGATGTATTTGCCTCCAAGCGTAGCGATTGTAGCGTTCCATTACGTACCGCCATGCAAAAAATAGCCGAGGAAGGACGCGGGGTGCTGGTGCTTATCAGGCAGCTAGAGGATAACAAGTCACTGGCGGAATTGATACATCACTATCAGTTGGAAGATAACGGCATTGTCAGTCCGGTTCAGCCTGCCGGTGCCGAAGATTGGCGAACCACCGGCACAGGTGCCAGAATACTGGCCGACCTGGGAGTTCATAAATTGAAAGTTTTAGGTCTTCAGAAAAAGTATGTCGCGTTGTCTGGGTTTGATTTGGAAGTCGCCGAGCATGTGGGTTGAAGTCGCTTTTGCCTAATAACATTACAAGTTAATCACCATAGTAGAGAAATATCATGTCAACACTAAAAACCTTTGAAGGAAATTTACTCGTTCAAGGCGGAAAATTCTGCATCGTAGCCTCACGGTTTAACAGTTTCATTGTCGAACAGCTAGAAGCCGGTGCAATAGATGCGCTGGTGCGTCACGGTGCCGATAAAGCGGATATTCATTTGGTTAAGGCCCCAGGTGCATTTGAATTGCCGATGGTGGTGCAACGCGTGGCGGCGGCTAAAAAATACGATGCGATTATTGCCTTAGGTGCAGTAATTCGTGGCGGCACACCGCATTTTGAATATGTCGCCGGCGAATGTGTTAAGGGCTTGGCTCAGGTTTCTTTGCAATATAGTATCCCAGTCAGTTTTGGCGTATTAACCGTTGACAGTATCGAACAAGCGATTGAACGAGCAGGCACCAAAGCCGGTAATAAAGGCGCAGAAGCGGCCATGTCCGCCATTGAAATGGTCAATTTATTTAGTAACCTGGAAATATAATGAGTCAAGCTAGAACCAATGCCCGAAAGGCTGCTGTACAGGCATTGTATCAATGGCAGATGGCCGGTCAGGATCTTAGCGAGATCGAACGGCAGTTTCTGGAAGAAGAGCGCTTGAAAGACGCTCAAAAAAGTTATTTTGTCGAGTTGTTTTACGGTGTTCCTAAAAATCTGGATGCAATTGACCAGGCGCTGTCTGAATTTGTCGATAGGCCTGTCGATGCTATCGATCCGGTTGAAAGGGCGATTTTAAGAATCGGCGTGTATGAGTTATTACATCGACTGGATATGCCGTATCGGGTCGTGTTAAATGAAGGCATTAATTTAGCCAAGTATTTTGGTGCCGATGGCAGTCATAAGTATGTTAACGGCATATTGGATAAAGTTGCGCAGCAAAAAAGAGCCGTAGAGATCAAGAGTAAGACGCAAGGCGCAAGGTAAAATGCCTATATTTTTAGATTTACGCTTTTAATCTATACGCTTACCTTTGAAAGTTCATGGCAGTTTCTGAATTTGCCTTAATCCAACGTTTCTTCACCAAGCAGCGTATCGCCAATCCAACAACGCGCTTGGGTATAGGCGACGACTGCGCGTTGTTGTCCATTCCCGAGGGTTTCGAGTTGGCCGTAACCACTGATACCATGGTGGAAAACGTGCATTTCTTTGCCGGAGCCGACCCGGAATCGCTCGGCCATAAGCTGCTAGCCGTGAATCTGAGCGATCTTGCCGCGATGGGTGCCTTACCTATGTCGGTGACGCTGGCAGTAACCCTGCCTATAGTTGATGAGGATTGGTTGACGGCTTTCGCACAAGGATTTTTAAAATTGGCTGAACATTACTCGGTAGATTTGATCGGTGGCGATACCACCTCCGGCCCGCTGACGTTGACTGTTCAGGCCATGGGTTTAGTGCCGAAAGGACAAGCGCTCAGACGTTCTTCTGCTCGCCCTGGCGACTTTATTTATATGACCGGCTTGCTGGGCAATGCGGGTCTCGGATTAAAAATCAAGCAAGGTTATGATTGTGCAGATCCTGAGGCTGCGTTAGCTCGATTCAATCGACCTGATCCGCAAGTCGAGGCAGGGCAGAGTTTAATCGGCATTGCCAACTCTTGTATCGATTTATCGGACGGATTGGCGGGCGATCTGGCCCATATTTTGGAGCAAAGCCAAGTGGGTGCCTGCCTTGACTGGGACGCGTTACCGCTGTCTAATGCGGTGCGAGCTTACATAAATGAGACTGGCGATTGGCCTATGCCGCTGACTGCCGGGGATGATTACGAACTGTGTTTTACCGTAAGCCCTGAACAGGCTGATAAGTTGACCGTAGCGGCTACCAAAATAGGCATCATCGAATCCCAGCCGGGTTTGCGACTGAATAAATCGGGTACCATCCAACCATTAGAGGTAACAGGCTTTGAGCATTTTTCTTAATACCCAACTGGGTAAAAACAAACTGACACCCAAACAGATACTGTCCGATCCTATCCTGTTTTTGGCCTTCGGTTTCGGTTCAGGGCTGGCAAAAAAAGCCCCAGGCACCTTCGGTACCGTGGCGGCGATTCCGCTGTACTGGCTGTTTGCGCAATCCAACCTCGCTATTTACAGCCTATTGACGCTGATCGTAACCATTGTCGGCATTCCGATTTGCGATATTGCCGCAAAAAAGCTGGATGAACATGATTTTGGCGGTATCGTCTGGGATGAGATTGCCGGTTACCTGATAACGATGTGGCTGGTTCCTTTTTCCTGGCAAACAATGTTGGTGGGTTTTATCTTGTTCAGGTTCTTTGACATACTGAAACCATGGCCGATTAAGTGGGTGGATCGGCAAGTGCAAGGCGGCTTGGGTATCATGCTGGACGATGTGCTGGCAGGCGTTTTTGCCGGTGGTTTGTTATTGGTTTTTGTTAGCTATTTTTAAGTTATTTTCTAAAGATAGAATTTGTGTGCGGTGGTTGATTGCCTTTTACCACCGTTCTAATATTTGTCATGCCTGCGCTCTAATAGATTGAAGTTCCAGAGCACGACGTCTGCGTATGTATCTGTAATAGGCTTGATCGGCTAATCGGTACAACCTGGTCTCTTGTTTGACTGAAACATCTTGTCTGTGTTTTACGTCTAAGATTTTTAGATAAACGCCCCAAGCTTCTTCCGTTAATTTCCTTAGCATTATTTTTCCTTTGATCCACGCTGAAACGACTCAATTTTTGTATAAGTTGAATCTATCACACAAGATTGTAAGCAGTCCCTTACATTGAGTTATTAATGCCGTTTAAAAATCATTAAAGTAACATCATCATTAAATGACGTGCTATGGCAAAATTGTTTTAACTGTTCAAGCAGTACTTTAATGATGTCCTGTGGGCTTTGCTGAGCATGTTGAGCAAGAATTTCACTGACACGCGATAGGCCGAAAAAATCGCCATCGGGATTTTCCGCTTCGGTTAAACCGTCGGTATACAGCAGGATTAAGTCGCCTTGATATAACGTGGTGGTTTTTTCTTCAAACACGACATTTCTGTTCACGCCCAGAATCAATCCTTCTGCATCCAGTTGCCTGCATTCAGTTTGGAAAGGACTATGCAACAAGGGGGGAGGGTGGCCGGCATTGGCAAAACTCAATTGCTGGCTGGCGGTATTATATTGCAAATAAAACAGGGTGATAAAGTAGTCTGATTTATCTAAATCTTCAAAAAGAAAATTATTTAGAATAGTCAGCGTTTCTGAGGGCGTACCAGCGCCGTTTGCCTGAGTCCGAATGGCGCTACGGGTTTCCACCATAAACAGGGCAGGGCCGATTGAATGCCCGGAAACGTCGGCAACAATCATATCCAGACATTCTTCATTACGGTAAAAATAGTCAAAATAGTCGCCGCCAACCTGGTCGGCCGGCAGACAGAAACCAGTGACTTCAAAATGACTGGACTTAATCGGAGCAGAGGGCGACAGAGATGACTGAATGCGTTGAGCAATCTTGATTTCGCTTTGAGCTATAGCCAAATTAACTTGTGCCCGGCGGATTTCCTCTTCCGTCTCTTTCCGTATGGTAATGTCCACGATGGTGCTCAGTATTAGTGTTTCTTCATGGCTATCGATGAGGCTGAGGCCTATTTCAACAGGGAATTCAGTCCCGTTTTTACGTAAGCCGTAGAGTTCACGGCCCGTTCCCATTGGTCTGGATTCTGGCGCGGCAAGGTATGCATGCATGAAATTATTGTGTGCGCTACGAAAACGTTCCGGCACTAATATTTCAATCGGCTGTCCAATCAATTCGTCGCGCGAGTAACCGAAAGAAGACTCGGTTTGTGCATTGACTATCACCATTGTACCCGATTCGTTTACCATAATAATTGCATTTGGTGACGCTTCTACCGCTTGACGAAATCGATGTTCCAGACGTTTTCGTGCGGTGATGTCGTGTATAAAACCGCTGAATATATAGGCGTTGCTAAGCCTCAACGGAGAGAAGCTAAGTTCGACAGGAAATTCAGTGCCGTCGCGACGAATTGCGGTTTGTTCAATCAATTTATTTAAAAACGGGCCGATGCCGGTGCGCAGGAAGATTTCCAATCCTTGTCGGTGTGCCTTACGAAACCGAGGCGGTATAATTAATGTTTCAAGACGCTGGCCGATAGCTTCTTCCTTAGTCCAGCCGAATATTTTTTCAGCCTGGTGATTCCAGTCGTTGATGATGCCGTATGAGTCCATAATTACGATGGCACTTAAGGAGCTTTCAATAATGAGTCGGGTACGTTTTTCACTTTCGATCAACGCATCCTGAAAATGTATTCTGGCGGTAATATCCCGGTCGACACCTCGCCATTTTATTAGCTTTCCAGCTGCATTGATTATCGGCAATCCGGTTGATTCTGTCAGTATCGTTCGGCCGTCTTTGTGCTGATAGTGTGCTAACAAACCATAAAAAGGACGATGAATGGTTGAGTATTGTTGCTGCTCAGCTTTATCCTGAGGCGCTAAAAACTCGGTATAGTGTTTGCCAAGCACTTCATCCTGACTATAGCCGAGTATTTGATTAACTGCAGTGCTGCAGTAGCTGTAGTATCCCTCTGGATCCTGCTCCCATAGCCATTCGCCGGTCATTTCAGCCATTTGTCGAAATCGTTCTTCACTTTCGATTAGAGCCGATTCGGCGCTTAAGTCTTCGGTAGAACTATCCTGAATCAATAAAATAATATCGGTTTTTTCGGGTGTCTGATTGGATAAGACGGATATCGAGATAAATACCCGGATTTTATTATTTGTTTTAGTAACAATTTCGCCGACAAAGCTTGTTCTGAGTGAAGTCGTATGGGCGGATCTAGTTGTTGCCAAAGTGCTTGGGCTGGCAATTGCATTGGTAAGGGCGGCCTGCCATGCGGGGTTGTCGTTACCGGCTGCGTAGATAAGGTCAACAGGCTTGCCGATAAGTTCTTGTTCGCTATAGCCTAAAAACATAGCGGCGGATGGGCTGAGCTGTTTGATACGCAGCACGGCGCCTTCTGAATGAATCAGTTCAAGGGCGATGATATGGGGGGTGAGTTGATACATGCAGATCAATTTTTAGGATGCGCTGATGAAGGACGCGTATCGATTACGGCGGATACGCGAAGCTTAGGACAGCTCCTCCGGCTATACTCAGGACAGGCCCTTCGGCTATGCTCAGGACAGCCCCTTCGGCTATGCTCAGGACAGGCTTGATGAAGAGCAGTAAATCCTATGATCGCAGTGCTTAATTCTGCAAATATAAATAAATTCATCGTCCGCTCATCTGATTCACGCTAAAAAGATAAATGCAGCATACTTAGGAACAAGCATAAATTAATTTACGCAATTACCATGAAGAGCATGAAGGACATGAAGACGTCAATCCTTCATGCCTTTCATGTTCTTCATGGTTTAAAAATAAAACTTGCTCAAGTTATTTCATGCACATTCCTTAGTCGAGAAAAGTTCAATGCCACATTGATGATAAAAAACCTAATACTATTTAGCAATTTATATTTGTGAGCTGTGATGTGGGGCCGACTGTTTTTTCTGCTTATGGGGATTTTTAGTGAATCTGGAACTCAAGTAGATTTTATGTTCCTGCTGATTTTTCAGGAACTCTGCCTAAATGCTACTTGTTTTGATGCCCGATAACTTGACAGGGACTCGATCGTCAATACTTAAAAACAATATTGGCAAGAATGCGATTATTGCCAGCCTTGGTAGTGCCGGCCTCGACAGTGTCCAGAGCAGTGGCAAAAGCAATGTTGCCCAGGAAATATTCTCGCCATTGATAACGAGCGCCTATACCCGTGCCGCTCAAGTTCCAGTCCTTGGTTTGTCCCGGCGTGGTGCTTTGCAGGCGACCGTGTCCATAATCATAAAACGCATACAGATTGATTTTTTGGCCTTCGATTGCGCTCAGTTGGGCTAAATCCGGTGTGGTGACTTCAACTTTTACAATCTCACCGCTATCGGCCCCGGTTTCGCGTTGTTCGTAGCCTCTGACGTCAAAACTGCCGCCGATACCGAGTTGCTCCCCGGCGATCAGCGGACTATGACTGTGCTGTCCGGTCAGGCTGGTTTGCAGCAGCCAGTCTTTCACATTGACTGAAACATTTGTGCCGTAGCGGAATAAATCCCAATTTTGCTTGGCATTAAGCCGAACGGCTTGATACTGGGTATCGGTATTGTGTCCGCCAAAGTCAGTATTGCCTACCCATTGCACATAATAGCCGGTGTGAGTGTTTTTCCAAGGATACTCGCCTTTATAAAGTACGCTAAAGGGTGCACTGCGAACATTCCCACCCAACTGGACACTTTGAAATTGAACATCATTGATGAAATAGCGGTTATCAATGCCAAAATCCAGGCTGTGTTCGTATTTGCCCCATTTGGGTAAATACTGTTGATAGTGGATGCCGTACATTTCGCCCGATCCGGTTACCGTTAAATCGGTTGCCACCGTGCCGGTGTTCACAGAGGAATTGGCATAATAAGCGCTGAGCCAGCCTTTGAGTCGATAGATAGGCAGGCTGTAGCTGCCGCCGTATTGTCGGACAGTATCGGCGTGATCAGGCGAGGTCGAGTAACTCGCGTTGACGATATGATCCATTCCCCATAAATTGCTGTACTGTAGAGCGCCGGTCAAGCGATAGTCGCCGGAACT
>JADHTX010000079.1 GCA_016784875.1 Methylobacter sp. | reverse complement strand
CCTCTCATTGTAGTATTAGTTGGAATGGGGTTGGCTCGGTATTTCGATTTGCAACATGAACACATGTATTTGTTTTTGCCGGATGCCCATTTTTTGCCGCATCACGAGGCAACCGTCGGGCCGAAATTTTTGGTCGCAATTTCCGATAATTTCATGTCCAGCTTTTATTTTCCCGACTTTTCAAAAGCAGCCAGCCTTGAGTTCTGGGAAGCTGTGGTGAGCATTTGTTTGGTGGGCAGTCTTGAAAGTTTACTCAGTGCGATGGCGGTCGATAAGCTTGACCCTTATAAACGTCATTCTAATCTTGATCGTGATTTAACCGCAGTGGGCGCAGGTAATCTGGTCGCCGGTTTAATTGGCGGTTTGCCGATGATAGCGGAAATCGTGCGTAGTTCGGCCAACATCAATAATGGGGCAAAAACCGGCTGGGCCAACTTTTTTCATGGCGTATTATTATTGCTGTTCGTGGTATTGTTTCCGCGCTTGATACACAGTATTCCACTCGCTTCGTTGGCCGCACTACTGGTCTTTACCGGTTTTCGTCTGGCTTCGCCTAAAGAATTCGCTAAAGTCATGGGGGTTGGTAAAGAACAATTATTTATGTTCGTCGTAACGATTATCGGGGTATTGGCGACCGATTTATTGATCGGTGTCGGCATCGGTATTTTAACCAAGTTCGCTATTCACATGCTGCGCGGCGTTAGGCCGAATAATCTGTTCAAGATTCACTTTGTTATTGAGGAGAAAGATCCCGATACGGTTGTTGTATCGATAGTCGGCGCGGCGATTTTCTCGAACTTCATGTCTTTAAAAACGGCTCTTGCCAATCTGGAAAACGGCAAAAGGGTCATGTTTCAACTGAATAACGCGTATTTGATCGATCATACCGTGATGGAGTTTATTCATGATTTTCAACATAACTATGAAGGGCAGGGCGGGCAATGTCAGTTTTTCGGCATGGAATATCATGACACCTTTTCTGAACACCCTTTGGCGGTACGCAGAATGAAGCGTAACAACATGAGCCGCCGTAAAAGCGATCATTATGGCGTGTAAGGCTTGTATCGTTGCTATGCTTAGGCTTTGGCAACGATATACATATTTTCCAATAGTGAGATTTTCATGACTCTTTTATTAGCTTATAGCGCAGTTCTTCTAAGCTTTGCTTCCGGGTTGTTGGCGCTGATGATGAATCAGCGCCAACATCTGCAGGAGTTTAGTCAAGATTGGTTTAACAAATTCCCGGACTGCAAGGAACGTTTTCAGTCGGTAATTGCCGACAATCTGGATGAAAAGCCGTTTCCGATTATGTTGCGGCAGGCGGTGTTTGTTTTACTAGGTTTGTCAGGTGTTGTTGCGATACTGGCCGGGTTGAGTGTATTGATCGGTAACAAGGTGATTACCGATCAACTTAGCTTGGGATTACCTTGGCTGCCCTGGCATGTTCGTTTCGACGGCTTGTCAGGTTTTTTCTTTTTAATCGTCGGTATTGCTACCAGTGCGATCAGTCTATATGGGCCCGGCTATGTGAATAGTTATGACGAAAGCCAGCATCCGTTTGCCGTCTTGGGCTTGTTCACCGGGCTGTTTGTTGCCGGGATGTTGTTGGTGCTGCTGGCTGATGATGCATTCTTTTTCATGATTGCCTGGGAATTGATGTCGGTTGCCAGTTATTTTCTGGTAGCGTTCCAGCATGAAAATTCTGCCAATCGCCGCGCCGCTTTTATTTATTTATTGATGGCGGAAGTCGGCGCCTTAGCAATTATTCTCGGTTTCGGCGTACTGGCCGGTTTTGCTGACGGCTTTACCTTCGATGCCCTGCGCGAGGCTAAATTATCGACTAGTTGGGCCAGTGTTGCCTTTGTTTTGGCTTTGCTGGGTTTCGGCATGAAGGCGGGAATCGTTCCGGTGCATGTCTGGTTGCCGGAAGCGCATCCGGTTGCGCCTTCGCATATTTCTGCGTTAATGAGCGGGGTGATGCTTAAAATCGCACTCTACGGCTTGATCCGTTTCTGCTTTGATTTGCTGGTCGATGTACATTGGCAATGGGGCGTGGTGTTGTTGATATTGGGTACGTTCTCGGCGTTGGGAGGTATTTTGTACGCGATGATGCAGACCAATTTAAAGCGGCTTTTGGCTTACAGTTCGGTTGAAAATATCGGCATTATTTTTATGGTGTTGGGTTTGTCGATGATTTTTATGGCTAACGGTCATCCGCAATTGGCGGCGCTGGGTTTGTTGGCGGCGTTGCTGCATGCCTTTAATCATGCTTTATTCAAAAACCTGCTGTTTTTGGGAGCGGGGATTATTCATCACCAAACCCATGAATTGAATATCGATATGATGGGCGGGCTGATTAAAAAGATGCCTAAAACCAGTGCGTTATTTTTGATTGGCTGTATGAGCATTTCATCATTACCGTTGTTTAACGGTTTTGTTTCCGAATGGCTGGCGTTTCAAACCGCATTGCAGGTCGATGTGCTGGACAACGGCGTATTGCGCAGCTTGATACCGGTCGCTGCCGCTGCATTGGCCTTGACTGCGGCATTAGCTGCGGCCTGTTTTGTCAAAGTATTCGGCTTGATCTTTTTGGGCTTGCCCCGGTCGCATCATTGCGAGAAAGCTCGCGAGATACAAGACCAAGGCATGCTTGCCGGAACTTCTCTGCTAGCCGGTTTATGCTTTTTGTTCGGTATTTTTCCCGGCCTGATCATCAGTTTGATTAACCATGTTTCCGGGCAATTGTTGGGCGAAACCTTGCCCAATGATGCCGCTTTGGGTTGGTTGTGGCTGGCGCCGGTCGCTAAGACTCAAGCTTCATATTCCCCGCTATTGGTGCTGATCGGTGCGCTGATTGCCGGTTGCATCAGTTTTTGGTATTTGCGTCGAAATCCGGCAACGGCGATACGTACAGCTGAAACCTGGGATTGCGGTTTCGGCGGCTTAACGCATCGCATGCAATACAGCAGCAGCGCTTTTACCATGCCGTTCCGACGGATTTTCGCCAAAGTCTGGATTATCGACGAGCAGGTCGACAAAGACATGCAAGGCGCAATGAACCAAGACGTTGCGGCGGTTCATTATCGCTTGCAAGTTCAGGATCATAGTTGGCCGCGTTTATACGACCCGATAGCACAGGGGGTAAACACGCTTGCCAAAGTCGTAGGACGCATCCAAACGGGGAATATCCGGGTTTATCTGGGCTATTCGTTTGTGACCTTAATTATTTTGTTATGGGTGATCAGCTGATGAATTGGTTAATCGCTATTTTACAAACCGCGTTGTTTGTCGCACTGGCCCCGTTATTGGCAGGTTGGATCAAATGCTGCAAATGTCGACTGCAAAACCGTAAAGCGCCGTCTATTTTTCAGCCTTACCGGGATTTGATTAAATTAACGCATAAACAACCGGTCGTCTCGGAACAGGCTTCGTGGCTGTTTATCAAAGCGCCGTACCTTATCTTTTCGGCAACGGTGCTTGCTGCAACCGTTGTGCCGTTGATTGCGGTCGATTTACCGACTTCGGCCAGTGCCGATGTGATCGTAATGGTGGGTTTTTTTGCCTTTGCCCGGTTTTTTCTGGCGCTGGCCGGTTTGGACATTGGCACCGCATTCGGCGGCATGGGTTCCTCAAGGGAGATGACCATTTCATCGCTGGCGGAGCCGGCAATGTTGATGGCTATTTTTACCCTAACCATGACCGCTTCGACCACCAATTTATCGTTTGCCATCACTCATGTACTGAATGAGGGCTTGGTGCTAAGACCGTCGTTCGTCTTTGCTTTATCGGCATTGATACTGGTTGCAGTCGCAGAAACCGGGCGCATTCCGGTGGACAATCCGGCAACGCATTTGGAGCTGACCATGATTCATGAGGCGATGATTCTCGAATACAGCGGACGACATCTGGCGCTGATTGAATGGGCGAGCCAGCTAAAGTTAATGCTGTACGGCGTACTGATCGCCAATATCTTTTTCCCCTGGGGTATCGCCGAGACTTTTGCTGTTAAAGCCCTGGGCTACGGCTTGCTGGCTATTATGGGCAAGCTTGCAGTGTTGGCGATAATTTTGGCGATAGCAGAGACTCTGGTGGCAAAAATGCGTTTGTTCCGGGTGCAGGAATATTTGAGTTTCGCCTATTTGCTGGGTTTGTTGGGGATGTTGAGCCATATTATTTTGGAGGCATCGAGATGATTGAGGCGAAAGGCAACACACAAAGCACGAAAATAATCGGGGAAAAATTCAGCAAAAGAAAGGTCCACGAAAAGCACGAAAAAACCGGCAACACGATTATTTCGACGGCTTTTTTTCGTGTCTTTCGTGTTTTTTGTGGACAAATCACTTTTAGCTTTTCTGGATTTTACTTATGAATATCGGGCAACTTGATTTTTATACGCAAGCCATTTTATCAATGGCTGCATTGGTGGGACTGACCTCGTTTCTTATGTTAGGGCAGGGGCGATTGCTTCGGCTGATTTTTGTGTTTGCGATGCAGGGTTTTTTATTGACTCTGACGACGGCGGTCGCGGCCTACAGCCTAAATAACCATCATTTGTATATTTCTGCGGTGCTGACTTTTGTGTTGAAAGTCATTTTTATTCCGTGGATGTTAAGGCGGCAGGTTATGCAGATGAATATGCATCGCGATATTGAAGCATTAAAAAATAACACGGTTGTGATGCTGGGCGGTGCCAGTCTGATGGTATTCAGTTATTACGTGCTGCATCCTATCGTGCAATCCTCATCGGTGGTCATGCTCAATGCCTTGGCGGTCAGCTTATCGGTTGTGTTGTTGGGCATGTTGCTAATGATTTCGCATCGACAAGCTATCGCTCATGTGGTCGGTTTTATGTCGATAGAAAACGGCTTGTTTTTCGCCGCTATCGTCGCTACCAACGGTATGCCGATGGTCGTTGAATTAGGGGTCGCGTTCGACGTACTGGTAGCGGCAGTGCTATTCGGCATCTTTTTCTTACATATCCGCACCAGTATCGATTCTCTGGATGTCGATCAGTTAAACAAGTTACACGAGGTGGATCAATGATTGCCGCTTATTTAGTGTTGTTAATACCGTTAATCGGCATCGTTTATTTTGCTTTGGCCGGACACAGAACAGACACCGGAAAACTTAACGTCCGCTTCAATGGGGCCAACTTTCTGGCGACCATTTGGCTGGCGATTAATGTACTCAATCAGGGCACGATAATTTCATCGGGCAAGGCTTTTTTAATCGATCCGTTTAATGTTTATTTGATCGTGTTGACGGCTTTTGTCGGCTTAACCACTTCGATATTTTCATCGCCCTATATGGCCCATGAAAAAGAGATCGGCAAACTCACCGATAGACGCTTAAAGCTATATTACTCGATGTTTCAGGGATTTATGCTGGCCATGTATCTGGTGTTGACCACCAATAATATGGGCATCATGTGGGTGGCGATGGAAGGTGCGACGCTGGCAACCGTGCTGTTGGTTAGTTTGTATCGCACGCCTGAGTCGATTGAGGCGGCGTGGAAATATTTTATTTTATGCGGAGTGGGCATAGCCCAAGCGCTATTCGGCACTATTTTGCTGTATTACGCGGCGGTGCAAATCGGCGATAGCGAGAATGCCTTATTGTGGTCGGTACTTTATGAAAATGCCGGTCAACTCAATCCGGAAATCCTTGAGATTGCCTTTGTTTTTTTACTGATCGGTTACGGCACAAAAATCGGCTTAGTGCCTTTGCATAACTGGTTGCCCGATGCGCATTCCGAAGGCCCTACGCCGATGTCGGCGGTATTGTCGGGCTTGCTGTTAAACGATGCCTTGTACGCGGTAGTGCGTAATAAGATGCTGGTGGATGGCGCGACCGATTCCACTATGGCAGGTTACCTGATGATGGGTTTCGGCCTACTGTCGTTTCTGGTTGCCGCAATATTGTTGCATCGACAAAAAGATATTAAACGGCTGTTTAGTTATTCATCTATAGAGCATATGGGGTTGATGACTTTTGCATTCGGTATCGGCGGTCCGCTAGCGACATTTGCCGCCTTGTTGCATATGACTGTGCATTCGCTGACCAAATCGGCCATTTTTGTGACCGTAGGCCATGCGGCTCAGCTTGCCGGAACTCAGCGTATAGACCAGATACGCGGCTTGATCAAAACCCAGCCCAAGATCGGCTGGGGCCTGTTGATCGGCACCATCGCCATTGCCGGATTTCCGCCGTTCGGCGTGTTTACCAGCGAGTTTCTGGTGCTGCTGGCGACCATGCACAGTTATCCGTGGTTAGCGCCGTTTTTGTTATTGGGGATCGGCATAGCCTTTGCCGGACTGTTCAGGCATATCCAGCCGATGGTGTATGGCGATAAGCCCGAAGGTCAGCAAGCGATTAAAGCCAACTTATGGCCGGTCACCATACATCTGGCTTTGGTGCTTTGGCTGGGTCTGGCTATCCCAGGTTTTCTGGCGCATTGGTTTTCACAGGCGACGTTGTTAATTTCAGGGAGTATGCCGTTATGAGTGCTTCAAACTGGACTGAGGATTTTTTAAACCGATTAAGTGCCGATATTAAGGTAACAGAAATCGATATCGCTTCAATGACGTTATGGCAAATCGAAAGTTACGCATGGCAACAATTTGCAGAATTGGCTGTTCAGCAAAACTTGCGTTGGGCTGCCGGATGGGCGGAACAAGTTCAGAGTCGGTTTTTGGTCAATGCCTGTTTTGAAAAAGAAGGGAAGTCTATCCTGTTGCGCACGATCGTCAATGCTTCAAATCCAGAATTGCCAAGCCAAGCTACGGTTTATCCGGCCGCCAATCGCAGCGAACGTCATACTCAGGATATGTTCGGAATCAAGTTTATCGGGCACCCCGATAACAGGCGTTGGACTCGGCATCAAGCCTGGATTGAAAACAGCTATCCGCTACGCAAAGACTTTCCCGTTCAGGGTACGCCGGTCGGTATTACGCCGCCCGATATGCATTATCCGTTCATTAAATCCCACGGGCAGGGCACGTATGAAATTCCTGTAGGCCCGGTACATGCCGGTATTATTGAACCGGGACATTTCCGGTTTCAGGCCGTCGGTGAACTTATCTTAAATCTGGAGGAACGTTTGGGCTACGTACATAAGGGTATAGAGAAAATTGCCGAAGGCAGAACTCCCGAATCTTTAGCGAGATTGGCGGGACGTATTTCCGGCGATACCACGGTTGGGCATGGCTGGGCAGCCTGCATGGCTATGGAACAAGCGGCTAGCGTTAAAATACCGCCTCGCGCCGCTTTGATACGCGGCATTCTGGCAGAACGGGAGCGTATCGCCAATCACATGGGCGATATAGGCGCAATCTGTAATGATGTCGCTTTTGTGTTCGCGCAAATGCAGTTTACCCGGATGCGCGAACTCTGGTTGCGCACGAATGCAAAGGTGTTCGGTCATCGACTGCTAATGGATCAAATTGTTCCCGGTGGCGTTGCCTGCGATCTGTCGGAGGAATCCGGCGCTCTGATCAAGAAAGATATACTTGAATTAAGATCGGAACTGGCGGAGGTCATACTTGCACTGGATCTCAATTCATCACTGGAAGACCGTCTGTATACGGCCGGTCATTTATCTGAAGAAACGGCTTCCGCTTTTGGAACCTTGGGTTATGTCGGTCGTGCCAGCGGACAAGATAAGGATGTTCGCCGTGATGCGCCTTATGCCCCTTATGATCGGGTAACGGTTAAGGTTGCACTGGAAAATCAAGGCGATATTGCTTCCAGAGTGTGGGTTAGGTACAAGGAAATCAGAACGGCTTTACGCCTGATAGAAGAGTTTATCGGTCAACTTGAAGTCGGCGATATTCGCACTGAGTGGAAAACACCGCCGATAGGTAATGAAGGGCTGGGTATAGTCGAAGGCTGGCGCGGTGAAATCATCAGCTATATCCGTTTCGATGCCGATAATAAAATCGCCCGTTTTTATCCGCGCGATCCCAGCCAAATAAATTGGCCTGCGTTGGAAAAACTGGTACTGAACAATATCGTGCCGGATTTTCCTGTGTGCAACAAATCTCTGAATGGTTCATATTCAGGCAATGATTTATAGGAGGGGAAGATGCTGAGAATTTTTAAAAAAATCCTGACTACGGGTGTCGTTACCGAAAAGTTCGACTTAGCGCGCATAGATATTAAACTCGATGCTGGAGCTAATGAATTGGATGTCTTGGGCATTCCACTCAAACGGCACATCGATCGGCAGTTTTCCGGCAGCTTGGCAATACGTGCCGTCGATGCCGGTTCCTGTAACGGCTGCGAACTGGAAATTCATGCATTAAATAATCCTTTTTACGATATTGAACGTTTTGGCATCCATTTTGTGGCATCGCCAAGACATGCCGATGTGCTGCTGGTCACCGGGCCGGTGTCTAGGCACATGCAAACCGCGTTGCTTCGTACTTATGAAGCGACGCCGAATCCGAAATGGGTGGTTGCCGTCGGCGATTGTGCGGCTTGCGGTGGCGAGTTCGGCGTGTCTTATGCCAGTTGCGGTGCAGTATCCAATGTCATTCCGGTTGATGCGGTGATTTCCGGTTGTCCGCCCACGCCGTTGGTATTGATGCAGGGCTTATTAGGTTTGATGAACGCTAAGTAGCTAAATTCTACCCAGTGCCTATCTTAGAAAAATCGAAAACGCAAAACTAACGTTGAACCTGGAAAAATCATTTGATCCACGAAAAACACAAAAAGCACGAAAATATTTAAAGAAAGACTAAGTGTGAATTGTCACCCAAAGGGTGAAGGACTGTTTTACGCAACATACCGATTTATTTCGTGTCTTTCGTGCTTTTCGTGGATTGATTTGTTTTTAGGCGGATCGCTTAGTCTGTCGCTGAATGATTGAACCGGCCTATAATATACCTTTCACCACCGACTCTTTAATATTGTAAATGAAACCGATTTTTTACCGTCCTGTCCAGTTGCGTGGCTTGGCCTTTTTAGGCTTATTGCTGATGGCTCTTGCCATACTCGGCGGCATGATTTGGCGAAATGTGCATCACTTCGAGACAGTTTTCTCCTATGTTAATTATTCGCACCGTATCCAAAATGTATCGGTGGGATTACAGCAATCGTTGATTGAATATTTAACCGAAACGGTGTCGGATTCGCATCCCGAGGTACTAACCAAAACTCTGGATAAAATGGACGCTTTGATGATGGATAAACGTTATTTGTCGGCGGAGACCCGAGCAAGTCTGGAAACGGTCAGAACTATGCTGGCTGATTTGACGATACTGGACAAAGAAGAGCAACACAATCAGCTGTTAGCGGCGCTTAAACTGATGAGCGAAACGTTGGATAGCGAAGCGTTGCAACGTGAAGAATTGCTGGAAAATATCAGCCTGGATACCCAAACCGAATTGTATATGGCTCTGGCCATATTCACGGCGATTTTGTTTGTGGCGGTATTATTTTTACGCTACAGAATTCTGCACCCGCTTAATGATTTGAGAGAGCTGCTGCAACGTTTGACTGAAGAAAATTTTACCCCGATCACTACCGATCATCTCGATCCGCTGCTGTTGCCGGTATTTATCAGCTATAACGATATGGTTAAGCATCTCGCGGAATTGGAAGAAGTTAACCGCTTACATGCCCAATCGCTGCAACATGAAGTCAGGTTAGCCACGCAAGCTTTGCTGGAGCAACAATACAGTTTAGCGAGAGCCGACCGGTTGGCGGCAATAGGAGAGGTCGCCGCAGAATTGGCGCATGAAATACGTAATCCTCTGGCTGGGATTCAAATGGCGTTTAATAATTTACGCCGCGAAATTGATGACAAAGACCAATTGGAAAGACTGGATTTGATTAATGCCGAACTCAAACGGATGGCGAGGCTGCTGAACGATATGCTCGATCAGAGTCGTCATTCGCCGGAAGAGGCCACTGCTTTTGATGTAAGGACGCTAATTCGGGATTTGGTGGCCTTGACCCGTTATCAGGTTGCCGAATCCATATGCCTGGAAATGGACGCTCCTTGTGCCTTGCCGGTGCATCTGCCTGAGAGCGGGATACGGCAGGCCTTGTTGAATTTGATACTGAATGCAGCCGATGCGCTTGAAGGCAACCCAGGAACTATTCAAATCAAAGCGCGTACCAACAGGCAAGGATTACGCATCGATGTACAGGATGACGGCATCGGTTTTTCTCAGGATATGCTGGAGCATGGAATCCGGCCCTTTCGCACCAGTCGTCAGCGCGGTACCGGCTTAGGGTTGGCAATGGTGCAGCGCTTTGTAAAAGATGTGGGCGGTACCATCAGTCTAAGCAATCAACCGACGCATGGGGCATGCGTATCCATATTATTGCCCAATGAATGCATAGACAGAGATAAATCATGATAGAAACCCTGCTCATCATTGAAGACGAAAAGCTGTTAGGTTCCGAGTTATCCCGTCATTATCGGCAGTCCGGTTGGGAGGTGGTGATCGCTACCAATTTAGCCGAGGCCGGGGAATTATTGCTGAATAAGAAAATAGAACCGTTACTGATTCTTTCCGATATGAATTTGCCGGATGGTAATGGGCTGGATTTCATGGAAAAGATTAAAAAAGAGGTAGGCTATGCGAACGACACCGAATGGCTGTTCTTAACCGGCTACGGGAATGTCCCGGATTTGGTTAGGGCATTACGGTTGGGCGCTTATGATTTTTTGGAAAAACCTTGCGATTTGGACCGCCTTGATTTGATCGTCGCCAGCGCCGCGCGTAGTGCGTCTATTCAGCGACGGGTTGTTGATCAAACCAAACAAGGGCATAGGCGTTATTCGCCGGATGCTTATGTCGGTCATAGTCAACAGGCTCAGGCTATACGGCAGCTGCTGGCAAGACTGACGCAAGTACCGTTTAGCGCCCTGATTATCGGAGGCGAGAGCGGCACCGGAAAAGGCTTGGCGGCGCGCATCTTACACTACGGCAGTGCCCGTGCCCAGCAACCGATGATTGAAGTGAATTGTGCCGCGTTACCCAGGGAATTGCTGGAATCGGAATTATTCGGCCATGAACCCGGCGCATTTACCGGGGCCGCAGGACGGCATCGAGGCCTGCTCGAACAGGCGGATGGCGGCACCTTGTTCATGGACGAAATCGGTGAAATGCCGCTGGATTTACAGGCCAAATTGCTTAAAGTTATTGAAGATCACAAAGTCCGGCGCTTGGGCGGAGAAAAAGAAATACAGGTCGATGTGCAGATTGTTGCCGCGAGTAACCGTAATCTGGAGAAAATGGCTGAGAGCGGCAGCTTTCGCGCCGATTTATACCATCGTTTAAGCGTGTTTAAACTGATCTTGCCGCCGCTACGCGAAGCGGTAGAAGATCTGGATGAGTTGGTGCCGCTATTTGTGGCCGAATATAACGCAAAAGCCGGACGACAGGTTAAAGACATACCCGATGCGGTGTGGGACAAACTGAAAGCGCATTACTGGCCGGGCAATGTCAGGGAGTTGCGTAACGTTATCGAACGCTGCGTATTATTTTCCGATGGGCCGACTTTTCCCGGACAATGGCTGCAATTGCCCGGACAGCCTTCGGCAGAGGTAGCGCAAACTGAGCAAGGCATTTGGCTGCCCTTGGATGGCACAATGGCGTTGGACGATATGGATTGTTTTATTATCAAGACCGCCCTGCAGCGGGCGGATAACAACCTGACCGCAGCAGCTAGGGATCTTGGGGCCACCCGTGAAACATTACGCTACCGGGTGCGGAAATATAATTTGAAAATAGCGGATTGATATGGATGTATTGTCGCAGGGCTGAAAACATTATCAACCACAGAGAACAACGATAC